>JAEZKJ010000020.1 GCA_023415545.1 Bacteroidota bacterium | reverse complement strand
GAACATATACTATACCAAGACCATTTCTTGAGTTTTTACGTATACGTTTGAATGCTTGAAGAAGACGTGGTTCAATTTTTGTTTCAAGAACTTTAGCTTTTTCACGAAGTTTTTCCTCTTCTTGCTTTGTTTCAGAGATGATTTCATCAAGTTCTGATTTTTTAGCTTCAAGATCTTTCTTTCTCTCCTCAAGAGCTTCGTTACTCTTTTCTATCTCAGCCTCTTTATCTTTTAATTCAGCAGTATATTCTTTAATTCTCTTTTCGCAAAGTTCAATTTCAAGTGACTGGAATTCAATCTCTTTGCTCAAAACATCGTACTCACGATTGTTACGTACATTATCTTGCTGAGATTTATACTTTTCAACTGCAGCTTTTCCTTTTTCAATCTCGATTTTCTTTGATGAAATACTTTTTTTAAGCTCTTCCATATCCGATTTTAATTTATCGATACGAGTGCTCAATCCCGCAACCTCATCCTCAAGGTCTTGAACTTCAAGAGGAAGTTCACCACGCAAAGTTTTAATCTTATCAATTTCAGAAAGCATTGTCTGCAACTGATATAAAGCTCTTAACTTATCTTCTACTGTTAATTCGATAGGCTCCTTTTTAACTTCTTTAGTCATAATATTTATAAGTATTTAATCGGATTGGTATTTATCTTCGAGATTATAACCTCTAAAGATGGAAATGCCTCCTTAATTATTGAATAAAATATCTCTTTAGTATATTGTTCACTCTCATAATGTCCAATCTCAGCAACGAGAATTGAATCATTATAGTTGAAATAGTCATGATATTTAACTTCGCCTGTTATAAACACATCAGCTTTACCAACGGCTTTAGGAATAAGAAACGCTCCGGAACCACCACAAATAGCGACTTTCTGAATTAAACGTCCAGTTAGTCTATTATGCTTTAAACATCCAACTTCAAAAATCTTCTTTACATCCTTTAGGAATTCTAGTTCACTTTTTGGTTCTTGTAATTCACCTATAACTCCTGCTCCCATTTGATTCCATTTATTTGATAACTTATAGAAATCATAAGCAGGTTCTTCATAAGGATGAGCTTTTATTAAAGCTTTAGTAACACTATTTTTAAGATAATCAGGTAAAATGGTCTCTATTCTCACCTCCTCTTCCACATGCTCCTTTCCTATCTCTCCACAAAATGGATTTGCTCCATTTCTAGCTCTAAAAGTACCCTCTCCATGAAGATTATAGCTACATGAATCGTAGTTACCTATATGTCCACAGCCGGCATCAAAAAGAGCTTTTCTTACTTCTGCAGCTTGGGCATTAGGAACAAAAGTTACCAGTTTAAGAAGCTTATCATTTAAAGGATCAAGGACCTTGACATTCTCCAGCCCCAACTTTTGAGCTATTTTAAAACTTACTCCGTTTAAAGCATTGTCAAGATTAGTATGCATAGAATATATCACTATATCATTCTTAATAGCCTCTATTATGCATCTTTCAACATAATCCTTACCTGAAATCGATTTATATCCCTTAAAAATTAGAGGATGATGTGATATAATTAGGTTACAATCTAAACTTACAGCCTCTTGAATTATAGATTCAGTAACGTCTAGACACAACAAAGCCCCTGTAGCTTCCGTCTCTGTCAGTCCAACTTGCAAGCCAGCATTGTCATAACTATCTTGCAAAGGCAGAGGCGCGAATGTCTCAAGGGCAGCAATAATCTCCTTAATCTTCATGTCTCGTGAAAATTTGGTGATAAAGATAGCCTATTTTTTTCACTTAATGAAATAAATAGGCTATTTTATTAATTTATCTCTTCTCCCCTACATGTACAGGAAGAGGTCGACCATAAGCATCAAATGATTTTTTTGAAGCAAGATATATGGTTATCATAAGCGAAAGCATAGATGATGCTGTTGTAATTACGATAATCATTATCTGGTATTTGATAGAAACATTAGGAGAACTACCTCCAAGAATCTGTCCAATCATGGTTCCCGGCAGTGCAACAAGACCGGTAACGGCCATATTTGCAATTGCAGGACTAAAAGATTTAATTAGCGCTTTTCTAATAAATGGAGCTGTAGCTTCACTTCGAGTAGCACCATTACCAAGTAGATAATAATACATTTGCTCCTCTCTTTGCAACCCGTCATAAAATGTATTAAGTCCTATTACATTAACTCCCAACATATTACCCATCATAATACCAAATATTGGAATAAAATAACGAGCTGAGAAGATATTATCAAGTTTCAAAACAAAAGCTAAAAAGTATAATCCAATCAGCACAACAGTTACAAGAAAGCCTACATATATAGGAATTAAATATATTTTTCTTTTCAGTTTTGTGCCACTAAGAGAGGTCTCCGATGCCACTCCAACCATTATAAACACCCAAAGTAAATTAATAATAGGATTATCCCACGCAAAGAGGAATCTCAAATATACACCAATAAGAAAGAGTTGAATGATCATTCTTGATGCGCCAATAAGTATAGGCTTGAGAAGACCTGTTTTATATTTCCAAAGAAAATATATAGGAATTAAAAGTAATAAAAGCCCAATGGCTAAACTTAAATAGTCAATATCAATAGTCGTCATACATTTTCACCATTTAGTTCTATCACCCTATCACAAGATTTGGCAAGAAGCCTATCATGTGAAACTACAATAATAGTAACGCCATTTTTCCTTATTTTATCTAAGAAATTAATAACTTTTTTACATGATTCTGGATCGAGAGCTGAAGTAGGTTCGTCAAGAATCATAATTTTTTTATTTAACATAGAAGATACAGCTATCATGATTCTTTGACGCTGCCCTCCCGAAATTTCTGACACTCTTTTGTCATATAGTATTTTGTCTAGTCCAAGTTCTTGAAATAGTTCAAAAAGTCTATTCTTACTAAACTCATTTTTTCTATTAACCTTGATTAGAAAAGGTATTTCAACCATTTCTCTCACCCACTCACATGGCAAAGAGAGTTCTTGAGGAATCCAACCTATTTCACGGCGAATACTCTCAGCACTATCAGCAGTAAGTTCTTTACCATTCATCACAATTTTACCCTCTAAAATAGGCAAAAAGCCGAGTAATGATTTTAAAAGTGAACTCTTACCCGATCCCGATCCACCACATATACATACCATTTCACCATTGTCGATCTGCAAAGAGAGCGATTTGAAAAGGTATTTACCATCGAACTTTATTGATAGATTTTCTATTTTAATCATTTTAATCAAGTAAAAGAAAGCCGGGAGCATTCACTGCTGCCGGCTTAAGTTATATTATATTATTTGTCAAAGATTTAATATGCTCTAGCAAACAGCACTCTTCTAGCTGATGGCTTTCCTGTTACCATACAAGTACCAGGCGTTAAGCTCTCCTCATCAGCCTCCAAAGGAATACAACGGATAGTTGCTTTTGTCTCTTCCTTAATACGTTCCTCAGTCTCTGGAGTACCATCCCAATGTGCTAAAATGAAGCCACCATCTTCAATTTTCTCTTTGAATTCATCGTATGAGTCAACCTTAACGATGTGATCTTCGCGATATTTTTTAGCTTTATTGAATATATTTTCTTGAATCTCATCAAGAAGGTTTTTAACATATTCTTCTATATTTTCTGCCGATACAGTCTGTTTTTCAAGTGTATCACGACGCATAACCTCCATTGTATTGTTTTCAAGGTCTCTTCCTCCCATCACAAGACGTACAGGAACACCTCTTAACTCATAATCAGCAAATTTAAATCCTGGACGTTTATTATCAGCATTATCATACTTCACCGATATACCCATAGCCTTCATCTTTTCTACCATTGGTGCTATCTTCTCATCAATTTTAGCAAGCATTTCGGCATTTTTGTAAATAGGAATGATTACTACCTGTATTGGAGCCAATTTTGGAGGCAACACCAATCCGTTATCATCCGAGTGAGTCATGATAAGAGCACCCATAAGACGTGTAGATACACCCCATGAAGTAGCCCAAACATATTCAAGTTTATTCTCTTTATTAACAAACTGAACATCAAATGCTTTGGCAAAGTTTTGACCAAGGAAATGTGAAGTTCCACATTGTAAAGCTTTACCATCCTGCATCAATCCTTCGATTGTGTAAGTGTCAAGAGCACCGGCAAAACGCTCATTAGCCGATTTAACACCCTTTACAACAGGCACAGCCATATATTTTTCAGCGAAATCACCATATACATGAAGCATCTTTCTTGCCTCTTCTTCAGCCTCCTCACGAGTAGCATGAGCAGTATGACCCTCTTGCCATAAGAACTCTGCTGTTCTTAAGAAAAGACGAGTACGCATTTCCCAGCGCATAACGTTTGCCCACTGGTTACAAAGTATAGGAAGATCACGATAAGATTGAATCCAATTCTTATAAGTACTCCATATAATAGTTTCAGAAGTAGGGCGAATTATAAGCTCTTCTTCAAGTCTAGCATTAGGATCAACCACAACACCTGAGCCATCCTCTGCATTTTTTAGGCGATAATGAGTAACTACAGCACACTCTTTAGCAAAACCCTCAACATGTTCAGCCTCACGGCTCAAGTATGATTTTGGGATAAGCAAAGGGAAATATGCATTTACATGTCCTGTCTCCTTAAACATATCATCCAACTGACGCTGCATCTTCTCCCAAATAGCGTAGCCATAAGGCTTGATAACCATACATCCACGAACAGGTGATTGTTCAGCTAAATCAGCCTTTACTACTAGGTCATTATACCATTGTGAATAATTTTCACTTCTTTTAGTAAGTTCTTTTAATTCTGCCATTGCTATATTGTTATTTTCTTTTTCTGATTTTAAACTGCAAAATTAGTAAAAGCAGTGCAAATCACAAATGAAAAGATTAAATATTATTTATCTGTAGAGGTGCACTAATATGTAAAATTAATGCTAAAAAGAGATTGATACTTAATATCATATAAAAGAGTATAATTAATCATTTTATAATAGAAGATAACATCAAAATTGGATAATAGTTGGAAGGATCGTCTATAATTATAGATTTACTGCATATTATAGTCTTAAACTGAGACTTAAAAAGAAAAAGCCCGGTAGAATACCGAGCTTTTATCCAATAAAAATATAGTTTCTTTATAATATTAAGCCATCATTTTTTTCGGTTTTAATATCACTTTTTTATCGCCCTATTCTTCTTCATGAAAACGAAACTTAGGAGCATTATTGCTAATTAATCTAACAATAATTTATCAGGATTATTTGCCCTACGTTTTTTCAATACTACAGCTGTACGAGCAGGGAGGTATAATTTGAGCCACTCCTTCTGTTCTCTTTTATATAAAGGATCAAAGTTTGTTATATGGCATATAGAATCATCGGCAAATCCATGACCACCAAACTCCGTTGAATCGGTGTTTAAAACAACATCATATTCACCAGCGTTAACTAAAAATCCATAATCTACAAACGATTTAACCGGATTAAAGTTAAAGATGAAAGTTAAACTCTTTCTCTTAAAGGCCAACACTTGATCTTCGTCATTTATACAAATTTCAGTTACTTTACTATAACTAAAATCAGGAATACTAGTAATAAGATGTATTAATGCAGCATCAAAATCGCCAAGATAGTGATAACATAATTTTTTATCATCAACCAAATTCCACTGTCTACGAGCATACTTATGTGACCATCCATTGCCCTCACGAGGGAAATCTATCCATTCTGGATGACCAAACTCATTTCCCATGAAGTTAAGATAACCACCATTCATTGTAGCAACAGTCAGCATACGTATCATTTTGTGAAGAGCAATACCTCTATTCACTCTATAATTTTGATCACCCTTTTGGAAATGCCAATACATATCCGAATCAACAAGACGGAAAATTATGGTTTTATCTCCCACTAAAGCCTGATCATGACTTTCAGCATATGAAATAGTCATCTCATCAGCCCTTCTATTTGTTAATTCATAGAATAATGAAGAAGGTTTCCAATCCTCATCAATCTTCTCTTTAATTGTTTTAATCCAAAAATCAGGAATGTTCATAGCCATTCTATAGTCAAAGCCATAACCTCCATTTTTGAAAGGAGCAGCTAGTCCAGGCATTCCCGAAACCTCCTCAGCAATGGTAATCGCTTTTGAGTTAATTTCATGAATTAATTTATTGGCCAAAGTGAGATAACAAATAGCATTATCATCTTGCATGCCATTATAATAGTCGGCATAGCTTGTAAAATGCTCACCTAAACCATGACTATGATATAACATTGATGTAACTCCATCAAAACGGAATCCATCAAAACGGAACACTTCAAGCCAATATTTACAGTTTGATAGTAAGAAATGAAGAACCTCATTTTTTCCATAATCAAAACATAGTGAATCCCAAGCTGGATGCTCTCTTTTATCTCCAGGATAGAAATATTGATTAGGGTCACCGGCAAAATTTGCTAAGCCCTCAACCTCATTTTTTACAGCATGTGAATGAACTATATCCATAATAACGGATATATTATTTTTGTGAGCTTCATCAATAAGCTGTTTTAAATCATCAGGTGTACCAAATCGTGAAGATGGAGCAAAAAAGCTGGATACATGGTATCCAAAACTTCCATAATATGGATGTTCCTGTATTGCCATAATTTGGATGCAGTTATATCCCTGTGCAATAACACGAGGCAACACCTTTTCGCGGAATTCATTGTAAGTTCCTACCTTCTCTTCCTGTTGAGACATGCCAATATGGCACTCATAAATCAACAGAGGATCTGTTTTAGGGCGGAAAACTTTTTTCTTGAAAATATATGGATTTTCTGGCTCCCAAATCTGAGCACAAAATATTTTTGTCTCTTGGTCTTGAATAACGCGAGTAGCCCAAGCAGGTATTCTCTCTCCTTCTCCACCATTCCAGCAAACAATTAATTTATAGAGATTGCCATGACGAAGCCATCCAATAGGTATTTTAAGTTCCCATACACCATTTGAATGTTTTATCTTCCTTAATTTGAACTTTTCATTCTTTTCCCAATTGCAAAAATCACCTATAAGATAAATCTCTGTAGCATTAGGAGCCCACTCACGAAATGTCCAATATTTTTTATCTCTATGCATACCAAAATAGAGATATCCGGTAGCGAAATCAGATAAGCTTCCCTTTCCTTGAGTTAGTTCATTCTCTTTTTCAATAGCATAATTATGTCGTCCCTCTATAGCCGATTCATAAGGTTTTAGCCAAGGATCGTTTTTAACGATCTCTAGTTCAGCAATATGCTTTGTCATAAATTAGTAATATAATTAAATGAGAATTTTGAATACCAATTTTCTTACACCATCTCTATTTATACCAGGGGCATGAGCATCTTCAGGAAAGAATATAGCAAACATTCCCTTGTTGACATTTATATAACTATCTGCTTTTTCTTTATAGAAAGTAATATCTTTTTTTTCATCATACATCTCCTCCTTAAGCGTTGAGCGTAATGTGTAGCCCATTGTCTCACATGCTGTTAAGGGTATTTGAATGTCAATATATTTATTATGACTCTCTAGTTTTGCTTCTTCTTTAGATTTAGGAGAAATGTTTTGACAACTAACAAATAATCTTTCTCCATCGATTACATGCTTTCCTAACTCTAAAGTATTGATATCATTCTCTTTAATAAAAGTTAATACTTTATCAAACGATGGTATAACTGATTTATATTTTTGTAAAAACTCAAGGCTATCAATTATCATGTTCCAATTTTTTCTTATTTAAATTATTTTAATGTTTATATTAACACTAATGAAAATTATGTAATATTTATAAGTAATGAATTAGCAATTAAAATAATTTATATTTATAAATAAATAGCTGCTAAACTCTCTTTTATTTACAAATATAGCACTTTTATTTAATTTTTTAATACGCTGTTTTTAAAAATTTGTATTAAAATGACAGGGATGAATAATTTCATATTTATCTATTATAAAAAAGAATTTTCATTCATTTTTATAACATCTTTATTTCGAATTTGGGAATTAAGAAAAGAATTATAAAAAGTTATAGAGTGGGTATCACAACCACTCAAATTATACATACCTAACTTTAATAAATTCTCAGCTTTAGCTTTTACATGCTTTCCATACATTCCTGTAAGTGAAGGGATATTAAGTTGAAAAAAGACGTTATTACTTTTTATGGTTTCATAATCGGATAGTTGCATATATTCAAACCTCTCAGGATGAGCTAAAAGAGGGAAATACCCTTTTGCCATAATTTTCTTTAACATGTATACCATTTCCATAGGTTTATTAAAATATGATGTTTCTACTAAAAGATACCTTCTCCCCTCGTCTAATGGTAGTAAATCATTATTGTGCAATCTCTCTTCAAGAAGATTATCCATCATATATTCAGCAGCTAAGTTTAGTTCAATTGAACCTTTATATATACTTTTTAATTCTTGAAATACACTTTTCAATTTAGATGTTTCATTTGGAATATCTTCCATAATATGTGGAGTAAGCCATATTTTCTTTACACCATGACGCTGCATAGTATCCAATATTTCTAGTGACTCTTCAAAAGTATCTACTCCATCGTCCACACCGGGAAGAAGATGACTATGACAGTCAGATATCCCTCGTAATATATTGCTATGTTCTACAGTTTTTGTCCTATGGAAAATACTCATATCTAAAATTATTATTTATTTGTATAATTATATTTAACTATTTTATGGCTTATCTTCACTACCATAATATGAACCATAATAGTTATGATAACCATAACCATAACGATATCCATATCGTCCCCCAATACTTTCTGTACCATTTAAAATCATAGTTAAATTTTTGAAACGTTTTTGCTTATAAAGCATCTCTAGTTCATTAAGCATACTTCTTTCTAACAAGCCAGAACGTATAACGAAAATTGTACGATCGGCTAGTTTTTCAATAATCTGAGTATCAGCAACTATATCGATAGGAGGACAGTCAATGAGAATATAATCATACTTTGAACGCAATTCCTTAATAAGCACTTCTAATCTACCCTCCTCTAACAACTCTGTAGGGTTAGGAGGTACTGTTCCTATAGGAATTATATCGAGATTTTCATACTTTTCGTTCTTTACTATTATATCTTTCCAGTCGGACACTCGATTTCCTAGGTAATCACTCAAACCTATTTTAGGAGAATCTATATATGATGAGGTAGTACCATGGCGCAAATCACCATCTATAACGAGAACATTTTTTTTCTTAATGGCAAAACTTGTAGCAACGTTTATAGCAAGAAAAGATTTACCACTACCGGGATTAAAAGAGGTAAGTACAAAAACATTTTGCTTGGAATCATTACTTGTCATAAAATCGATATTTGAACGCAGCACACGGAAAGCCTCGTTTATTACATTACGACTTCCTTCCTTTACAACGATAGATTTATTATTTTTAGGCTTTATCATTATAAATTTCCAACTTTTTTTCCCTTCTATAAATAATGGAATCTCTCCAATCAATGGTATAGTCATATTCTCCAAATCCTTACGGCCACGAAGTTTTGTATTCATATTTTCCAATGTGAAAATTATAAAGGCCGGCAAAAAAAGTCCAATAGCAAAAGCCACTAATAAAATAACATTTCTTCGAGGAGCAGTTGGTGCCAAACTTCCTCTTGGAGGAGTTATAACACGAGTATTATAAGCAGTAAACGCTTGCGAGAGTTCATTCTCTTCACGTTTTTGAAGCAGAAAAAGATATAGCTCCTCTTTAACCTTCTGTTGTCGTTCTACAGACAAAAGATATTTTGCCTGATTAGGATTCGAAGCTAACTGACCAGTTATGGAAGCCTCTTGTTGTCGCAAATCACGAATTTGCGTATTCAACGAAACTATTAAATTATCAACAGATTGAATTATATTACGTTGCATACTTTGCAATGAACTTGCAATATCTTTTACTAATGGATTTTTTTCACTACTATTAGCTACTAAACGATTACGATTAAGAACCATATTATTATATTCACTAATCTGGCTCTCTATATTAGCGTTTGCTATATCAAAATTTGTAGGAAGAGGTTGTTCAATATGTTTACTATTCAACTCCGAACGAATATATTTTGCATTCGAAAGTTGACTATTTAGTGACATGAGCGTTTTTTTGTTTTCAGCTGATTGCGACATGTACAGATTCGAAGCGATACTTATATCGGGCAACAGATGCTCACTTTTGTAACTAGAGATATTTTCATCAACATTACCCAACTCACTCTCTATCACATTCAGTCTATCTCCAATAAACTGAGATGTACTTATCGCTATCTGATTTTTATCTTGAATCCACTTTTCGTTATAAACTTCAATAAGAGTATTCAAAATATCATCTGCTTTTTGCGGGGAAAATTCATCAATAGTAAGATTAATAATTGTAGCATTTTTATTGCCTAATTCAGCACTTAAATTAGCAGAATAAGCATCTGCTACTGAAACAACTCTTCCAACCTTATAAAATAAGCTATTACCTATAAATGAATCATTCCACGTTTTACTCTTTTCAATTACAAGTTTTCCCATTGAAGTCTGTATAGTATCACCTATATTACAGGAATAAATTTCATCAGTTTTAACATCATTCACTTTAATATTAGATATTACGATATTATTTGCTGAAGGCATATATATAATAAAACTAATGGGAATATCTATTTTTTCTCGGAAAACTGCCACTAATGGATTTGTTTTATACAAAACAACATCTTTTAGTCCTTTACGAATAGAGTACGTCTCATTTAATCCTAAACGATTGACAACTTCAACCATTAACGTTGGTGATTTAAGAGTCAAAAGTTCATTATTGATGTTTGTATTTGATTTGAAAATTCCTAAATCAGAAAATTCGCTATTAGAATTAAAAGCAGATCCCGATTGAGAATCATCTTTAATTAATATAGATGCAGTACGTGTGTAGACAGATGGTGTTCTTAATAAATAAATTGTTGCAACTGAAAAAGTCACAAACAATGATAAAGCAAACCAATGCCATTTAGGGTAAAAGAGTCCCCATAGATCTTGCAATTTTATAGAATCATCAGCTGGCTTTTCAGTAATAGTTTTATTTTCTATCATTGATATTAAAATTTAGGTCTTTAAACCTTGTTTATTTGAAGAGAAGTACTCCTAATGAAGTTAGAAAAGAAGCAATAGAAATCCATAAACCAACAGATTTCACACTATTCTCATTAAGAGTAGATTGCCCGGCACGTACTTTGTTTGGTTGAACATAAACTACATCACTCTGCTTTAAGTAATATACCGGCGAGTTAAACATTTCTTGAGAACGAATATCAACACTATGAGTCGAACGCTTGCCATTTTCTTCACGAATAACAAATATAGAATCACGTTTTCCATATATTGTTAAATCTCCTGACATACTTAGAGCTTCTAGAAGAGTAATTTTATCTTTAGTTATACTATATTTCCCAGGATTTTTAACCTCACCTAAAACCGAAAAATACAGATTCATAAATTCCACAGTCACAACAGGATCTTTAAGTAAATTAGCTCCAACTAATTTTTTCTTTATTAATGCAGCAATCTGATTCTTTGTCATTCCAGCAACATGAATGATGCCAAGGACAGGAAAATCAATATTTCCATTGTCATCAATAGTATAACCTGAAACTTCACCATTAGCACTACTATAAAGGACAGATGACCCTGTTGAATATTGTACTCTTGTGAGGTTGAATAGAGATGCGAGTTGAGGATCTTTACTTGAAACAACAATAGATATCTGATCTTTTGGTTCCAATAATATATCTCTAGGTTCAACAATGACTTCCTGCTCATTTAATGGTACGTTTTGAAAATAAAGGATTTTTTTCGATGTGCTACTACAAGAAGCAAGTAATAGTGTTAAAAAAAACAAACTAACAAATTGTTTTCTCATGATTATATTCTTATTACAATTATTGAAAAACACTCAAAATATTGTTCTTAATAACATTAATATAAAAATTAATGATTTATAATCTTAATAACAATCAAAATGAATGTTCGTATTTTACTATAGTTAAGTCCAATTTTGTCACATTATAATCTCTCTATTTTTAATAAAGAGTCACACAAGCAACAATTTTACTCTTGGTTTCTAATTATATAACAATTATAGTAAAAAAATTGTTTACGAATGTTTCTATCTTTTAAAATAAATTATAAATTATAAAGAATTTTAAGTAATAAGAAAAACCATTTAAATATCTCTAGTTTAGCAATAGAAAACGAACTATAAATCCTATTTATTTGATTCTTTCAATAAATTAAGAATTTGATTATGAATGATGCTGTTAGTAGCCAAAACTTCCCTACCATTATAAAAATCATCACCACCCGAAAAATTGGTTACCCTTCCACCGGCATTTTTGACTATTAGTGATCCGGCAGCAATATCCCAAGGTCCTAAAAAGCCCTCTATACGAGCCTCAAAACGACCAGCTGCCACGTAACATAGTTCAGCTGCTGCAGCACCTTGCAATCTAAGACCTCCTACATTTCCATACAATTCATGTACTATATATTCGGCTAATGACTTATATTTCTCATGATTATATGGAAAACCCAAGGCTATAAAAGCATCCGAGAGATTATCAACATTTGAAACATTGATCTCTTTTCCATTAAGGTATGATTTGCTCCCTTTATAAGTCCAGTACAACTCATTACGGCACACTTCATACACCACTCCTATTAAAATCTCTTCCCTATTACGCAAAGCTATACTTACACAGTATGGGGCATTATCGTGAATAAAATTCGTAGTACCATCCAAAGGGTCAATAAGCCAACAATATTCCTCGTTCAAATAATTTGCTGAACCCTCTTCAGCAATAAATCCTGCTTGAGGTAAAAGTTCATGTAATTCTTTAACTATTCTTCTTTCCGACTCTTTATCGACATACGACACATAATCATGAGCATGTTTCTTTTCTACCATCTCTTTGTTAAAGACAGCACGCTCATTACGAAGAAAAGCACCCGTAGAGAGTGCTATTTCACGAACTTTTAGAGTAATATCTTCTAAATTAAGCATAGCTTAATAACTATTTTTTTTGTACTTCTAGATTTCCATATTTATAAACGCCTTTACGAATTACATTTCCAGTAGAATCTGTTTCAATAAAAGCGCCATGTTTTTTCCCATTTTTGAAGAAGCCCTCAAAACGAGTTCCATCTTTGTTAATGATAACACCATTACCATCCTCTTTACCATCTATGAAGCCTCCGGTATATACGCTTCCATCATTTAATTTAAGAGTACCTTTTCCTTGCATTATGTTATTTACGAAATCTCCTTCATACTCCTCTTCATTTGCCCAAGTATACTTTCCTTTACCTGTACGTTGATCGTGTAACCAGTCGCCTTCATAAATAGCTCCATTACTCCAAGCAAAGATACCTTTACCATGTCGCTCCCCATTTTGGAAATCACCGGTGTATTTATCATTATTTTTTAAAGTATATGTACCTTTTCCTGTGCGTTCACCATCTTTATAATCACCATCGTACACATCTCCATTACTAAAAGTATATGTACCCTTTCCATGCTGAACATCCTCTACCCAATCACCTTTATATACGTCACCATTGATATAATAAAAAGTACCTTTTCCATTTTTTTCATCATTAACCCAGTGGCCAACATATTTAGAGTTATCGGGCCATATCATAACACCTTCACCATTTTTTTTATCATTTTTCCAATCTCCGGAATATTTTGCTCCGGCTTTCCAGGTGTAGGTGCCCTTTCCTTCTCTTTTATCTTTTAGCCAGTTACCTATATAAACATCACCATTATAATAGTACATAGTACCCTGACCCTGTTGGAAATCCTTATACCAAAGTCCCTCATAACGGTTATTGTTCATAAAGTAAAAGGTTCCAAATCCATGTTGTTCATCTTGAAACCAATTTCCTACATACTTTTCTCCATCGATAAAAGTATAAGTACCATCACCTTCTCTATGACCATTTTTATACTCACCCTCGTACACATCACCGTTTTTGAAAGTTGTCTTCCCTTTACCATTAGGTTTTCTACCTTTGAGTTCTCCTACATACTCACTTCCGTCTTTAAAAGTATAATTTCCTATTTTTATCTGAGCTGGGATTTCTATCGAGAAAAATGAGGCTATAAGTATTATGTATATAGATTTATTCATTTCAAATTAAATAATAGATAAGAATATCCCAAAGATACAATTTTATATAAAATCAGTAGTAATAAATTACATTTTTTCACCCGCCACTACCTCAATTAAGTTTTGTTTAGAGAACTGTTTTTGAGCTAAATATAATATTTCCTCCTTTGTAACACTCTTAATGGCCTCCAATGATTTTTCATGGAAGTCATCGGGTAATGATGAAACATATGTATAAATCCATGCATCTGATATTGAGAAAGGGCCTTCGTATGAGCGGCACATATCACCAATCATATAGCTTTTAACCATATTAAGTTCCTTATCACTTACCATATCATTGCATAATCTATCCATTTCACTATAAACTTCTTTTATTATAGATGGTATAAATTCGTTAGCAGCCTCAGTGCTTATTGAAAGCACTCCACGGTAAGGATACGATACAATTCCGGCACCAATACCATAAGTATAACCTTTATCTTCACGAATATTCGACATAAGTCTACTACCAAAATAACCACCAAACAGAGTCACCAAAACTCTTGATTTCAAGAATTCAGGATCGGTTCTATCAAGGAAAAAACCTCCCATTCTCAACGAACTTTGCAAAGCACCTTCTTTATGAACAAATATATGCTTCTCATCAGTGGTAATTGGCGTAACATCAATAAAGTTTGACGAAGGCTTAACTTCACCCCACTCTTGGGAACCAAATCTCGCCTCAATCCTATTGATAATATCTTCAGTAACTTTGCCTGAAATAAATATTGTAACATTACCCGAGTGATAATTTGTTCTATAAAAATCTTTTAAATCATCGCAGGTGATTATGTCATAATCCTCTATATAAGCATATTTACCTAAAGGATGAGAAAGCCCAAAAAGTGATTCATACAACTTTTTACGGCTCATCATCTCCACTCTCTCACTATTAACAAGAAATTGATGTCGGTTATTATCCACTACTGTGGCAAATTCTTTCTCAGGAAAGGTAGGATTCATAACTATACCCGATATCACATCAAGAGTTCTATCAAAATATTTATTTAAAGAATAAAGAGTAACAAAATTATAATTTACAGAAGATGATAAATCAAGCCAAGCTCCATA
This sequence comes from Bacteroidota bacterium, assembly GCA_023415545.1. Taxonomy (GTDB): domain Bacteria; phylum Bacteroidota; class Bacteroidia; order Bacteroidales; family Bacteroidaceae; genus Phocaeicola. Next base: position 16,193 of record JAEZKJ010000020.1, on the reverse strand, counting down.
ATAGTCAAGTTTCTCGGCTATTTCGGCAGAGGTATGTCCAATACACCCTTCACGCAACATCCTGTTTGTAAACATTGACTGAAGTTTCTTTGTCTGACTCCATTGTCCACCACCAATCAAAATATCAAGGCGAACAACATCTTCCTCTCCCACATTTATTATGTAAAGAGAGATACCATTTTTTAGTTTTATTATTTCAGGTTTAGGTATATCAATATTATTAATCGGATGAACCGGTGGTATATTTTTTCTATTTATCATCATAATTATTTTTTCAATCTGTCTTTTAGAAACTCCTCAGCTCTTTGAAGATCTTCAGGAGTATCTATTCCTATTGTCTCAACATCACTTATTCCAACTTTTATCTTATAACCGTTTTCTATCCAACGTAGCTGTTCTAATGATTCAGCCAACTCAAGTGTTGATTGTGGCAGTTTGGTTATCTGCTTTAGCACATCAGCACGATAAGCATAAAGGCCAATATGTTTATAAAAAACATGAGTTTTAAGCCAATCACACTTATCTACTCCTCTTAGATATGGTATTATAGAGCGGCTAAAATAGATTGCATTCATCTCCCTATCAACTACTACCTTAGGTGAATTTACATTCTCAAGTGCCTCAAAGCCATCACTTTCAGCAAAAGGTTTAACTAAAGTTGCAATTTCAATGGTATCATTGGCAAAACAATTCTTTATTGCTTGAAGTTGTGATTTTTGAATAAAAGGCTCATCACCCTGTATATTTATTACAACATCATAGCCGTTACCAATCTTTGTATAAGCCTCATAACATCTGTCCGTACCACTTTTATGATTAGAAGAGGTCATTACTACATTACCACCGAAAGATTTTACAGCAACTTCTATTCTCTCATCATCAGTAGCTACATAAACTTCATCAACTACTCCCGATACCTGTTCGAAAACGCGTTGAATAACCATCTTTCCACCAAGCATAGCCAAAGGTTTTGCTGGAAAACGTGTAGATGCATATCTAGCTGGTATAATTCCTATAAATTTCATTATTTTATTCTACATTTTATACATTTGCAAATGTATAAAAAACATTCAAATAACTTTTCATGAGTAGACATCATTATCTAATTGGAATAGGTTCGAATTGGGAAGCAGACAAAAATATTGAGTACGCTTTACAACAACTAAAATGTATGTACAAAAATATATGTATCAGTACACTCCAAAAAACTGTACCTATAGGTATGAATAATGACTATATGTTCACCAACTGTGTTGTTTCAATCTATTGTAATGAAAAATTTGATGAGATAAACAGCTTTTTAAAATCCTTGGAAAAAGAGTGTGGAAGAGATGCAGAAGATAAACAACAGGGTATTATAAAACTCGACCTAGATATTATTATTGCCGATGGGATTACTCTTAAAGAGGATGATTTAAACAGAGAGTATATACTTTATGGGATAAACGAGATAAATAATATCAAACATTAAAACAAATAGTTCATTCTGCATTGGCATCTATCTGTTTCACACTGTGAAACGGATAAATCACATTGTGAAACATACAAACCATACTACAGAATGAACTAAACTCTTTGATGTTTACAACTTATTATCCTATTCAAATGTATTATCTAACCCGGTCTCTATAGTTTCACTTTCAACACTATTTGACAATGAGTCGGCACATGGATCAAAATCCTCAGGAATAGTGAATTTCTCATCTTGTGAGTAACCAAGAGAATGGTCATTATAAACTTTTTTCATATATATAGCCCATATTGGCAGAGCCATAGAAGCACCTTGTCCATATTCCATTCTATCGAAATGGATATCACGTTCTTCTCCTCCTACCCATGCTCCCGATACCAATGAAGGGGTAAATCCCATAAACCAACCATCCGAGTTGTTGTTTGTAGTACCTGTCTTTCCCCCCATATCAGCAGTTATTCCTAAACGACGCACTCGGCTACCGGTACCGCCATTTACAACGGCACGAAGCATGTCAAGCATCTTATATGAGCTTACTTCACTTATCACCTCTTCCATTTGAGGAGTAAAGTTGGCAACCACATTACCATCATTATCTTCAATTCGTGTCACAAGCAGAGGAGCTGTGCGAATACCTTTATTTGCAAAAGCTGTGTATGCACTTACCATCTCGGCTACTGATATTTCACAAGGTCCTAAACATAGCGACACAACAGGATCAATCTGTTTGTTTTTCACTCCAAATGAGTGGATAAGTCGTACCAATGAGTATGGACTAAGTTTACCCATAAGATATGCCGTAATCCAGTTATCTGAATTTGCTAGACCCCATTTAACAGATACCATCTCATTATAATGTTTTTTACTAGTATTTCGTGGAGACCATGGTTGACCATTTTCATCGATAAGTGTCTGCTCCACATGGCGAACTTGATCACAAGGAGTAAAACCATTCTCCATAGCAAGAGTATAGACAAAAGGTTTTATAGTCGATCCTACCTGGCGACGACCTACCATTGCCATATCATATTGGAAATAGTTATAGTTTGGTCCACCTACATAAGCCTTCACATATCCATTTAATGGGTCCATAGAGAGGAAACCGGCACGAAGGAATGTTTTATAATATTTTATCGAATCCAAAGGAGTCATTATAGTATCCTTCTCTCCATGATAAGTAAATACTGTCATCTCGGTTTTTGTATTGAAAGCTTTACGGATTTCAAAATCTGAACAACCGGCATTTTTCATCACTCTATAACGTTCGGATTGGCGCATAGAACGTTGTAAAATTCTTTCAACCTCATCAGGAGTTAAATTACTAGTAAATGGTGCATTTTTTTTACCTTTCATCTCTTTGAAGAACTGTGGTTGCAAATATTTAGCCACATGCTCTTCAACAGCCTCTTCAGCATACCTCTGCATTCGGGAATCTATTGTAGTATAGATTTTCAAACCATCAGTATAAATATTATATTTTGAACCATCTTTCTTTCTATTCTTGTTGCACCATCCATAAAGTGGATTTGTTTCCCAAGCAAGTGAATCCTCATAAAACTTCTGTGACTGCCATGAAGCATAATCTCCTCTATCAGGCTCATTTGCCATCATTATTGTACGTAGATATTCGCGGAAATAAGTAGCCAAGCCCTCTTTATGATCCACTCGACGATATTTAAGTACAAGAGGTAAAGCTTTTAAAGAGTCAGCTTGATTTTCAGTTATAAAACCAGCTTTTCTCATCTGATCAAGAACAACGTTACGTCTTCCACGAACTCTGTCGTTATATTTTCGAGGATTATAATATGAAGGGTTTTTACACATACCGACAAGAGTTGCAGCCTCTTCAATATTCAGTTCACTTGGATCTTTAGAAAAATATGTACTTGCAGCAGTCTTTATACCTACAGCATTGTTAAGGAAATCAAACTTGTTAAGATACATAGTAATAATCTCCTCTTTAGTATAATATTTTTCAAGTTGTACGGCAATAACCCACTCTATAGGTTTTTGGAACAGGCGTTCCAAAGTATTTCCGGCAGTAGGTGAGAAAAATTGTTTAGCCAACTGCTGAGTAATAGTACTACCTCCACCCGCATTTGCCTGGAGCAGAATACCACGCTTTACAACAGCTCTAAAAAAAGCTCTTGCATCAATGCCCGAATGATCTTTGAATCGAACATCTTCGGTTGCAATTAACGCATTGATCATGTTTTGTGATATTTGATCGTAGCCAACATAAATTCTGTTTTGTTTACTAAACGACCAAGTACCCAACAACTTACCGTCATCGGATATAATTTCGGTTGCAAATTTCAAGTTTGGGTTTTCTAACTCCTCAATAGGTGGCACATAGCCAATCCAACCTTTTGCTATAGCGGTAAATATAATAGTTATTGTCAATATAACTAGCACTAACAGAGCCCATAGTGCATATATAATTTTCTTTCTCATCCTTAAAATATAGTATTTGCTATGCAAAGTTAGATAAAAAACTTTCACTTTCAATTAGTTTGGCACAAAGTTCAACTAAATATAAGATAGCTCAGAAATAATTTATTTTTTTTTCATATCTTTGAGCTCCAGCTGTAAATATGTTAATATAGACAAATATGGAAAATAGAAGCTTAGTAACCATTGCCGATCATTCTAGAGAGAAGATTCTTTATCTGTTAGAGATGGCAAAAGAGTTTGAGAAAAAACCTAACCGAAAGATATTGGACGGTAAGGTAGTTGCAACACTTTTTTTTGAGCCATCTACTCGCACTCGTCTTAGTTTTGAGACTGCTGCTAACAGACTTGGTGCAAGAGTTATAGGTTTTGCTGATCCTAAAGCAACAAGTTCCTCAAAAGGTGAAACCCTTAAGGATACAGTAATTATGGTAAGTAATTATGCTGATATTATTGTAATGCGCCATTTTCTTGAAGGTGCTGCTCGATATGCCAGCGAAGTTGCAACAATTCCTATAGTAAATGCCGGTGATGGTGCGAATCAGCATCCTTCACAAACAATGTTAGATCTTTACTCTATTCTAAAGACTCAAGGAACATTGGATAATCTCAACATATATATGGTTGGTGATTTAAAGTATGGCCGAACTGTACACTCACTTCTTATGGCAATGCGCCATTTTAATCCTACATTCCACTTTATTGCACCCGATGAGTTGAGGATGCCTGATGAATATAAAGAATATTGCCAGGATCACAACATTAAATATGTGGAACACACCGATTTTAATGAGGAGACAATTAAAGATGCAGATATTCTTTATATGACTCGTGTTCAAAGAGAACGTTTTACTGACTTAATGGAATATGAGAGAGTGAAGAATGCATATATTTTAAAGAAAGATATGCTTAGACTCACAAAAGATAACTTGAGAATACTTCACCCACTACCAAGAGTTAACGAAATTGAATACGATGTGGATGAGAGCCCAAAAGCATACTATTTCCAACAGGCTCATAATGGTCTGTTTGCACGTCAAGCAATACTTTGCGATGTACTGGGTATTACTTTGGAGGATATTATTGAAGATGGTAAAAAATAAGATTTGACATGAGTATAAAGAAACAAGCCCTACAAGTTGCCGCTCTTAAAAACGGTACTGTAATAGATCATATACCTTCCGATAAACTGTTTACTGTAGTTTCTCTTCTGAATTTACAAAACTCGGATTTGAACATTACAATTGGTAACAATCTTCCTAGTAAACTTCTTGGTAAAAAAGGTATTATAAAAGTAGCTGATAGATTTTTCACTGACGAGGAGATAAATCAATTATCTGTTGTTGCTTCTAATATTCGCCTAAATATCATTAATGATTATGAGGTAGTGGAGAAAAAAGAAGTTCAACTTCCAGATGAATTAAAAGGTATCGTGAAATGCAATAATCCTAAATGTATCACTAACAACGAGCCTGTAAAGACATATTTCCATGTTGTGGATAAAGAAAAAGGTATTTTAAAATGCCACTATTGTGAAAAGGAGCAAAATAAGGATTCAATAATAATAAAATAATTTTATATGAAAGAAGACTGGAAACCTGGTACGATGATATACCCGCTTCCTGCTATTCTTGTAAGTTGTGGAAGTTGTGAGGAGGAATATAATATTATTACCGTATCATGGGTTGGAACAATTTGTACCAATCCTGCAATGTGTTATATCTCAGTAAGACCCGAAAGACACTCTTACTCTATTATTAAAAAGAATATGGAGTTTGTGCTTAATCTTACGACAAAAGATATGGCATATGCTACCGATTGGTGTGGTGTTCGCTCAGGAAAGGATTATGATAAATTTAAGGAGATGAAACTTACTCCTGAAAAGGGAAAAGTAGTCAGTGCTCCTATTGTTAAAGAATCACCTCTAAGTATAGAATGTAAAGTGAAGGAGATTATATCTCTCGGTTCACACGACATGTTTATAGCTGAAGTGGTAAATGTTAAGGCCGATACTAAATATATAGATAAAGAGACCGGCAAACTTAATCTTGCAGGAACAAACCCATTAGTATATGTCCATGGGGCGTATTATGAACTTGGAGAGAAGATAGGAAAGTTTGGATGGTCGGTGGAGAAAAAGAAATAATCTTTATCTAGTCATAAGCTTTTTTCTTTCGTCTTTCAGGCTAATTAGGGAAAACAACTAATATGCTTTCGCTGAGCGTATTTGAAAAAAATTTGAGTGAAATAGATGTTGTGGAAAAGATTATTTCTTTAAAGATATAATAAAACTGAATCTAGAGCAGACTGTATTAATGAAATATCCCTACTGGAGTTATTCCAGTAGGGATATTTCGTTGTTAATATGACTTTTGGGTAACCCTCTATTATATAGTAAATAATTTTTATTGTACTTCAGGTGTTGCTTCTACTGGTGTTGCTTCTGACGATGGTTCGATTGTTGTTATCTCAATTTCAGGCATAACCAATAAAGTACCTCTTTTTATTTCATGCTTATTTGTTGTTGTTTTAGAAGCTTTTAAACCTGAACCATTGTATAGTTCAACTTTAAATGTGTTATATTCACCCACAGGAACAGGAATATAAACCTTTAAGTCCGTTGGTGTATTTAATACTTTATCGAAATAAATTGTAACAGTATTATTCCCTTCGCCATCCTCCGCAAAAACTTGACCGTTTTGAATAGTTTTTTTATTATTTATTTTTTTATCTGTAGTGAATTTTAAATTATCAATACCTGGTTGAACATTTTTTAAATTAAAAAGTATAACACCACCTAAATGTTTAAATAATAGCTTACCAGGGTTATCATCATTGATAGTAGCCATCATAGGAGCATAAGTACTAATAGTCTTACCATTTACACTTCTATAATCATAGCTTCCAAGGAAAGCAAATTTATTTTTCTCATGATAATTATTAGCTGGGTAAAAAGCAACTAAGTTAGGTGTTATGGGACTAGAGGTAACAAATTTTCTAATAGTTTCATTATAGGTTAATGTATCAAATTTACTTCCATTATATACAGAAATTTGATCACCATTTGCCCAGGAGAAAATACCCTTTTTTGTTTCATCATCTATATCAACTGTAGATCGTGACATATTAGGTTGTTCTATAGTAGCTGTAATAGATGTAACACCATTAAATTCTTTATTTTCTAACTCTTCGTTGCTGCAGTTGCTGAACATAAAAGCCAAAGCAGCCATGCTTAACATTACTTTTGTCTTCATCTTATTTCCTCCCATTTTACCATGCGCCTTGAACAACGTCAAAATCTTCGTCATATTCAGAAACGCTTACTGCAAATCCCTTTTCTACTTCTACTTCAATAATCTCCACTCTTGGAGCCTCATAATTTTGTTCTTTTTCCATCATTATCAAATTAACGCTCATACTTTAAGATAATAATTGTATTAAAATTAAATAAATATCCATTTATGCTACAAATTTAATTTTATTATTTTAAATAAAAAAGAAAAATAATTAATGAAAAGGATGTAAAGAATAATTATTTTTCTTATTAGTGTATTTTATGTTCCAATGATTGATTTTTCATTCATCATTTTGGATGTTAATTAAATAACATAACTCAGTCTTGGAAATATTATGTTATTTCAATACCTTTGTTATATATCTATAACATTTATAATTTTATAGATATTGATTATTTATTTGATTTACAGAGCATTACACTAAAAAGAAACTTCAAAATGATTAATATATTATAGAAAAAGTAATAAAATATCACTTTTAAAAGCCTTTTTCTTGATTTTTGTTTCTTTTGTAATAAAATATATCTAATTTTGTGAGCTCAAATTTACTTACACAATAACTTCCAAATTATTAAAAAATGAAAAGAGACGATTTGATTTTCGATATTATCGAAAAAGAACATCAAAGACAGCTTAAAGGAATAGAGTTGATTGCATCCGAAAATTTTGTTAGTGATCAAGTTATGCAGGCCATGGGCTCGTGCCTAACTAACAAGTATGCAGAAGGGTATCCGGGTAAGCGTTATTATGGAGGGTGTGAAGTAGTAGATCAGAGTGAACAAATTGCTATTGACAGATTGAAAGAGGTTTTTGGAGCTGAATGGGCAAACGTACAGCCACACTCTGGAGCTCAGGCTAACGCAGCTGTATTTTTAGCTGTTTTAAACCCTGGAGATAAGTTTATGGGATTAAACCTTGCTCATGGTGGTCACTTATCTCATGGTTCATTAGTAAACACTTCAGGTATTATATATACTCCATGTGAGTACAATTTAAATAAAGAGACAGGACGCGTTGATTATGATCAAATGGAAGAGGTCGCTCTTCGTGAGAGACCAAAAATGATCATCGGTGGTGGCTCAGCTTACTCTCGCGAATGGGATTATAAGAGAATGAGAGAGATTGCCGATAAGATTGGTGCAATTTTAATGGTTGACATGGCTCACCCTGCAGGTCTTATTGCAGCAGGTCTTCTTGATAACCCATTAAAATATGCTCACATCGTAACATCAACAACTCATAAAACTCTTCGTGGTCCTAGAGGTGGTGTGATTCTTATGGGTAAAGATTTCCCAAATCCATGGGGTAAAACAACTCCTAAGGGTGAAATTAAGATGATGTCACAACTTCTTGACTCGGCTGTCTTTCCCGGCGTACAAGGTGGACCATTAGAGCATGTTATTGCTGCTAAAGCTGTTGCTTTTGGTGAGTGTCTACAACCAGAATTCAAAGAGTATCAAAAACAGGTGCAAAAAAATGCTGCAGCCCTTGCTCAAGCTCTTATTGATAGAGGATTTACTATTGTTTCAGGTGGTACAGACAACCACTCTATGCTTGTTGATCTTCGCTCAAAATACCCGGATTTGACAGGTAAAGTAGCTGAAAAAGCTCTTGTTTCTGCAGATATTACTGTAAACAAAAATATGGTACCATTTGATTCTCGCTCTGCTTTCCAAACATCAGGTATTCGTTTAGGTACTCCTGCTATCACTACTCGTGGTGCAAAAGAAGAATTCATGTACGAAATTGCAGAGATGATTGAGACAGTACTTTCGAATGTTGATAATGAAGAGGTTATCACTCAAGTTCGTCATAAAGTGAACGAAATAATGAAGAACTACCCATTATTTGCTTATTAATTTTAAATAATATTTCTATAATAAAGGTGCAGGAACTATTTCTGCACCTTTATTTTTTTATACTTTTACAGCTATTTTCAAAAAAGATATGATTTCAGGAACAAAAGATCTTACTAAAGGACCAATATTAAAGCAGTTGGTAAATTTGGCTATCCCTATAATGGGAACCTCATTTATTCAAATGGCATACAACCTAACTGATATGGCTTGGGTTGGACGACTTGGTAGCGAATCGATCGCTGCTGTTGGTTCAGTAGGTCTTTTAACATGGATGGCTGTTTCAATAGCCCTACTCAATAAAGTGGGGTCAGAAGTAAGTGTAGGACAATCTGTTGGAATGCAAGATGAGAAAATGGCAAGAAATTTTGCCTCTCACAATATTACAATCTCAATTATATTATCAATTATACTGGGAAGCATATTCTTCACTTTTTCCAACCCTATTATTAGTTTGTATGGACTTAGTGATAATATCTCTGAGAGTGCAGTCAACTACTTACGAATAATATCAACTGCCCTACCCTTTGTATTTATGTCAGCAGCTTTCTCAGGCATTTTCAATGGTTGTGGAAGAAGTTTAGTACCATTTATAATTAATGGTGTAGGTTTAGTCGCTAATATGATATTGGACCCATTACTGATTTTTGTATTTAAAATGGGTACAAATGGAGCAGCTTATGCAACTTGGATAGCACAATTCACTGTTTTCCTGCTTTTTATATATAAATTAGAGTATAAAAAGAGTCTGCTTAATGGCATTCCTCTCATTGTTTCTTTGAAAAAAGAGTATACTATTAAAGTATTAAAATTAGGAATTCCTGTAGCAGTTTTAAATACTTTATTTGCTTTTGCAAATATCTTTCTTGGAAGAATTGCATCTTCCAATGGTGGCCATTTAGGGCTTATGTCACTCACTACAGGAGGACAAATCGAGGCAGTTACATGGAATACATCTCAAGGATTTTCCACTGCTCTAAGCTCTTTTGTAGCGCAAAACTATGCTGCAGGAAAAACATTTCGTATTCAAAAAGCATTTAATATTACAATAGCATTAGCTATAGCTTTTGGCGTTTTATGTTCTTTTGCATTTATTTTTTATGGATGTGAAATATTCTCTATATTTGTTCCAGAAATTGAAGCTTATACTACAGGAGGAAGGTATCTATTGATTGATGGCTATTCGCAAATCTTTATGATGATTGAGATAACCACACAAGGCATGTTTTATGGTGTTGGTAGAACAATACCACCAGCTGTAGTAAGCATTGGATTTAACTATATAAGAATACCACTTGCTATTTGGTTTATCTCTTTGGGAATGGGATTGGATGGAATTTGGTGGAGTATATCTATAACAAGCATTCTTAAAGGTATTATTTGCCTTTTGTGGCTATTTTTAATAAGAAAAAAACTATATACTATAAATAAGTTTATTTAAACTAACTTATACAAAGTTCATTTTTTAAAATTATCAGTATGAAAAAAACTAAAGTTTTGGCTTTGTGCCTATGCACAGGAATAGTATTTAGCGGTTGTGGAAATATGAACAACACGACTAAAGGTGGATTAATTGGTGGTGGCGGTGGTGCTGCACTTGGAGCAATTGTTGGTGGTCTTGTCGGTCATGGTAAAGGTGCTGCTATTGGTGCTGCTGTTGGTGCTGCTGTTGGTACCGGAGCGGGAGTATTAATTGGTAAAAAGATGGATAAAGCTGCTGCTGAAGCTGCACAAATCAATGGTGCACAAGTAGAACAGGTTACCGATAATAATGGTCTTCAGGCTGTAAAAGTAACATTCGATTCGGGTATTCTTTTCGCTTTCAATTCATCAACTCTTAGCGAACAGGCTAAGAACTCGTTGACAAAATTTGCAACTATACTTAAGCAAAATCCTACTATGGATATTGCTATAATGGGACACACTGATAAAGTTGGTACAGAAGAGGCTAACTTAAAAGTTTCTACAAGCCGTGCTGAAGCTGTTGAAAAATTCCTTGAACAACAAGGAGTTAGCGCTAGTCAAATTAAAGAGGTTAAAGGTTTGGGATACAGCCAATATGACGATGCTCTTACTGCAGCTCAAAACAGACGTGTTGAAATTTACATGTATGCTAGTGAAGCTATGATTAAACAAGCTGAAGCTGGTAACTTGTAATTAATCAAATAAACAAACTGAATTCACTCAATGTAACTCCTCTTTTAAGTACATTGAGTGATTTACATTAACTGATTTATCTATTACTATGATAAAAAATGACATCTTCAGATGGATTAAAAGGATTATCATAATTTTCTTTGCCTCTACATTTCTGTGGGTTCTCCTTCTTCGATTCAGTTTTGTTCCTATATATTTCACCCCTCTCATGGTTATACGTTCTGCTCAACAGTTAATGAATGGTGAAGAAATAATTTGTAAACATAACTGGGTTTCTAGAGAAAAGATTTCAAGACATCTTCCTATGGCTGTAATTGCTTCTGAAGATAATAGATTTGCTCAACATTATGGATTTGATTTCGTAGAGATTAACAAAGCTGTGAAAGAGAACAATAAACGTAAAAAACCTAGAGGAGCAAGCACAATAAGTCAACAGACGGCAAAAAATGTATTTTTATGGCCAAAATCTTCATGGGTAAGAAAGGGTTTTGAAGTCTATTTCACTTGTTTAATTGAATTATTATGGAGCAAAGAGAGAATAATGGAAGTTTATCTTAACTCCATTGAGATGGGAAAAGGTATTTACGGAGCTCAAGCCGTTGCTCAAGCACACTTCAATAAAGATGCATCCAATTTAACTAGAGGAGAATCAGCTCTTATTGCTGCATCATTGCCTAACCCTATAAAATTCAACTCCGGAAAACCATCTTCATATATGTATAAACGTCAAAAACAGATTATCAGATTAATGCGTTTATTACCCAAATTCCCTAAAGAGAAAGCAAAAAAATAGAGATTAATAATTAATCTCTATTTTTTTATCTACATAAAGTCCTTTAATTGACCCTGTAAACGCTGTCGCGTAAAGAATATCCTGCTTTTCACTGTACCTAAAGGTAGGTCTAATTTCTCTGCTATCTCTCTATATTTAAATCCGGAGATATGCATAGCAAATGGAATACGGTACTCTTTTGGCAACTTGTTGACAACTTTATGTATCTCTTTAATGTCATAAGAATATTCACTGTTGTCAAAGCCTGATTCTTGAGGAAGATTTAAATGATACAGGTTATCAGAGTGATCAACAAAAGTTTGATCGCGTGTGATTTTTCTGTAGTTATTAATAAAGATATTTCTCATAATGGTGTACATCCATCCCTTGAAATTTGTGTCAGGTATGTACTTGTCTTCATTGTCTAATGCTTTTAATGAAGTTTCCTGTAGTAGATCATTTGCCTCTTCTCTGTCTGCCGTGAGCTTATAAGCAAATCTCAACAACTCGTCTTGAACACCGAGTAAGCTTTTCATAAATTTAATACTATTCATATAATTATTGGTTTAGGTGTGTATAATTATTTTAATATTCCATTTTTCTTGTGTGGCAAGAATAATTGAAAATTAAGAATAGTACAAATTCGTTTTATTATAAGAATGGGGATATATTGATAAATAATCAAATATCCCCCATACAATGTCAGTTTTTATGTAAAATCTTTACTCTACGCCTTTTAAAATTGGTAAACAGATACGATATTTAACAGCTAATATGCGAGTTACAAAAACTGCTCCACCTCCCAATATTTGACAAATATATGAATCAAGATTTAATAAAGAACATCCAAAATAAACAAGTCCACCAAAAACACATGCCATTGCATAAATCTCTTTTCTAAATATTAATGGTATCTCATTTATAAAAACATCTCTCATAACACCTCCAGCAGCACCTGTTATACTTCCCATGATAATTGCTACCCAAAAAGGATATCCTAGTGTGATAGACTTTTCAAGACCTACTACAGTGAAAAGTGCCAAACCAATACTGTCGAAAATAAAAAAAGTATTGTGCATGTGAATAAGAAGTTTTCCAAAGGCTATTACCCATACTAAAGCAAGAGCGGTACAAATAAGATAAATTGGATTTAACATCCATGCCGGAGTAACGTTAAGTAAAACATCTCGTAATGTACCTCCACCGATAGCAGTAGCAAGACCAACTACATAAGCTCCAAACCAATCAAAACGCTTAGCGGATGCAAGGCGAATACCGCTAATAGCAAATGCAAACGTACCTATAAAATCTAATATCTGAACGAAAGTAATCATAACTTAAAATTTGAATGCAAAGAAACTAATTAATTCGAGAATAAAACTTAATTTTGTTCTGAGAAATATTTAATAAGAATGAAAATTACTATCATTGCCGGTGCACGCCCTAATTTTATGAAAATAGCTCCATTGGCAAGAGCAATTAAAAAAGCCTCTGAAGCAGGTAAAGAAATTTCATACAGACTTGTTTTTACTGGCAGTAAAAATGATCCCAGTTTAGAACCTTCACTCTTTTCTGATTTAAAATTGTCCCCTCCTGATGCTTATCTAGAGGTAGATAGTGATAACTTTTTTAATAGGACAGCCAATATTATTGTAGCTTTTGCTGAGGAACTAGAAAAACATCCTGCTAATGCTGTTGTTGTTGTCGATGATTTCACTCCTACTATGGCTTGCTCTTTAGTAGCAAAGAAGATGGGTGTTAAAGTGGCTCACCTTGTAGCAGGAATACGTTCATTCGATATGAATAAACCTAAGGAGGTTAACCGAATGATTATTGATGGTCTATCGGATATACTCTTTACAGCGGGTATGGATGCTAACAGAAACCTTTCTAACTGTGGCACAAATATCAAAAACATATTCTTTGTAGGAAACATACTTATTGATACTCTTCGTTTTTCTCTTCCTGATATTAATCGTCCTGTATTTTTTGATATTCTAAATATTAAAGAGAAAGAGTATATACTACTAACTTTAAATAAAAGAGAAATTATTAATAATGATGAGAAATTAAAGGAGATAATTACTACAATAATTAACTCTACATCTAAAAAAATAGTAGCTCCACTTCACTCATACGTAAAAAATAGAATTGATAGCTTAGGGGTAAAATCTGATAATTTATTGATAATTCACCCCCAATCATACCTCTCTTTTATCTATACTGCAAAGAATGCATTATCGATAGTCACCGATTCAGGAAATATTGCTGAAGAGGCTACTTTTATGAATGTACCATGTATAACATTGGACAACTACACTGAGCATAATGAAACTGTAACTAATGGAACAAACATTCTAGTTGACGATAATTATAGTTTAATAAAAAGCAGTATAGAGAAAATTGAAAAAGGTGAATGGAAAAATAGTTCTCTTCCCGAAAGATGGGACGGAAGAACAGCCGAAAGAATTGTACAAATTTTGTTAGAGGAGATATAATCGATTGGGAAACCATTTTTATTGCTTAAACAATTAATTTACAATATTTAGACATCGTATTTCTTTTAAAAAAATAAGCCCAAAAGTTTTTATCGAACTTTTGGGCTTTTAATTTCATATTTGATATGACTTTGAAGTCAATTTAAAGTTTGGCTTACTTTGTATTATATTATCTGATTTACCAATTGTAGTTTAATCCAAAACTCAACATCTCTTTAAGTTGAAAGTAGCTCTTATTATTATCGGAAAGAATAACTCCATCATCATAACGTGCGTGAATAAATATTTTTGTAGATAGATATTTATTTAAAACAAAACTAAATGTATTCTCCCAACTAGCTATAACCTTTTCATAATTGGTAAAATATTCTAGTTTAGAATCCCATATTACTGTTGAATGTATCTTCCAATTAAGAGTACCTGTAAATTTCGAACCTATCAAACTTTCTGAACTTTTCCCTTCTGGGACATTAAATGCTGTTGTATTTACAATTTTATCTTTATCCTTTATATAAATAAATGTATACGCTAAAGGAGATGTAAGTAAGGAGAGTGAATAATTCTTTTTATTCTGTTTAAAGTCCATACCCAGAGTTAAATCTAATTGGGCAGGAGATAAAAAACTAGAAATCATTTCATTGGTATTCGTCTTGTAGTTTGAAAAAAACTGAGTTTTAAAGTCTACACCCAATGTATAATACCAATTTCTATGAGCTTGAATACCTAATTTACTAGTTATTCTAAAAAGGTCAGCGTTTGTTTTATATTTATGGACGGTATCGGATGGTGCAGTTATGAAACCAAGCTTAATCTCCATTCTATTATCAAATTGAATTTTTTGACGATCATTATAATTGGCTTCCAATATCAATCCTGATAGTAAAGAATAGGTGCTTTCACCTCCTTGATACCAATTGTCAGATATATAATGCTGAGTAAACTGAGCATAACCATTACCCTTATGAGTCCAAAAGTTAGGACGTACAACTATCAAATCATTACTAGTTGCGACACTCTCCACCGGAGATTCTCGGTGAATAAGAGACATCATCTTCTCTTTTTTAGGTTTCTTTACAACTGAATTTTCACTTAATACTTTAAGACCTCTGATATTTGCTTCATTATTTAAAACAATATTAGGGTAATTAAGATAAACATTCATTAAAATTTTATTTACCCAGCTATTGGTCCTTTTAGATATTTCCAAATTCTCTAGTTTGAACAACTCTAAACTATCTTTTTTATATAAAAGAAGAGAATCGATTGCGCTATTATTTTTATTAAAATCTATTGTTGGAGACCATTGAATATTAGATATCTCTTCTATCGGTTCTTGATAATAAGTTGCAGGAACAAATAGCTTATATAGATCGGGATTATATTTATCATTGAATATAAGAACTGTATCTAAGTTATTCCACAAATCAAAATTAGCAAGATATTCATCTCTTAAATGGGATAAAGTATCTGTGAATGAAGATAACTTATCCCTTTTTATCTGCTTCTTTTCATTTGCAAACGAATATGGAGTATTTAAGAAGTATGTTAAGCACGATAACAATACAATATATTTTTTCATATAAATTGAGTTGAAGTGTTTATATTACAAAAATACATTAAAAATTTCAACAAGGAGAATATACAACAAATTTTAAGTAAGTTAACTAAATAATCATACGATAAATTGATATA
>JAEZKJ010000171.1 GCA_023415545.1 Bacteroidota bacterium | reverse complement strand
CCACTGCTTTCAATCCACATACTGAAAAGCGTTACATCTTTATCTATTCATACTGAAATGGCCACCAAGCATTCCCGTTATTATACTTGTCATATTCCAAGCCAGTATATGGTAAATTCTCGATAATTTCTTCTATCCAATCCTCATCTTCACACACTACTTTTACATTTGCCCTCGATGCATTTCCTACATAAGAGGTGTACCATGAAAACGATTTTGATTGCCCAGGTTTTAATATGTCATAACAAACCGTTCCATCATCAGTGGTTACTATTGTTTTATCATCAGATTTATAGTAAGTTATGATGTATTTAGGGTTTTTTATAGGAAATCCCGTATTGTTTGTTACTACTGCTCTACCTGTTGCATAATCACTGTAGTATCCACTTTCCCATCTCCATCCCTTATTAACCTTTAATCCACTTGAAATCTTATTTTTAATATTCGACTTCACTAAATCATACAAAGATTCGACTTTTGTCATTTTTGAGGAGATAGAAACATCTGTTGTATCTTGAATTAATTTAATAGCTCCTGTATTGCGTGCGAATTTATACAATGACAGATCATCATACATACAAAAGTTTTTAGAATCCATTATTGTATATTTTTCTTCATCCTTTTTCATGTATAAATTCATTTTTGACGTATTATCAACACCCCACGGATTTACCCAATGGTGAGTAATACTGACAATTATTTTACTCTCATCAATGACTACTATATCTTTTAGATCGATATCTATACTTGATGATTTTCTAAATGAGCCTTTTAGTTTCAACATATTGGGGTAAATTGAAACGGCTTGGTTCAAGTCTGTATCACGATATGCTGAGAAGAAATTTAGAACAGTTTCTTTTACATCTTCTTTGTTGACCAATCGGCATGATTGTAAAAATATACTTATGCTAAAAACAAACAGAAGTTTCAGAATATGATTTCTTCTCATCAGGAATATTTCGTTTGTGCCTCAATTCCCCGGAAAGGCGGTTTGTAATGGCAAAGCGTGGGAACTGTTAGTATCTTCTCATAGGAGGCTCTGGACTGCTTTGCACCTAATAATAACAACAGCCTAAGCATCTTTTGTTGCATATCAGAATAATATACAACACAGAAGTAAGCATTGTTTGTTATGATTTGGGAATTGTCCAGATTTCCGACAAATGACAATACTAAACGCTTACACGTATATAATATACCATCCGCTAATGGTAATACGATTTTACAAATTTTATTTAATTTAAAAAATGGGAATTATAATAGTTTCATAAGAAAAATATACATTTTTTGCGCACAATTTTAATGTATCTCTAAGTTTGAGCTATCGAGCTATTTTCATTTTAATTGATTCCTTGTTTTGAAAAGTGTGTTCAAAATCTAATTGAAACTATATGCTTAGTCCCACTAATTATAGGGAGACTCCTAATTATCGGTTGAGCCGTTTAACTCATTGTTTAATTTTGAAGTAAAATAAGAGGTATATAAACAAAAAAAGCAGCTACTATTTATCGTAACTGCTTGATTTTCAAGTGGTGCCACCAGGAATCGAACCGGGGACACAAGGATTTTCAGTCCTTTGCTCTACCAACTGAGCTATGGCACCATCTGTTTTGCGGATGCAAAGGTAGACATATTTTTTAAATACACAAACGTTTTGCTCCTTTTTTATTTACAATTTCGAAAAATGAATATCTTTTCATTTTAAAAAGACGTTTTATGGCTTAAATCAATTATAACGTTGAAAAATAATTAACAAACTAATCCAATATTTTAATCTATTTGGAATTGTATATTCAACTATTATTTATCTATATTTGTTATAAGTGTAACTTTAAAGTACAAAGACATGAAAGCAAATCCAATATTCTCTTTCAATCTCCCTACTAAACTACTCTTTGGGTGTGGGGAGATTAACAAATTATCCACAGAGCCATTGCCGGGGAAAAAAGCATTAATAGTTATTTCTTCAGGAAATTCGATGAGAAAATTTGGTCATTTAGATAAAGTGACTGAACAATTGACTTTAAATAACACCGAATTTGAAGTTTATGACCATATCCTTCCAAATCCTACTAAGGAACATGTTATGGAGGCTGCTGAAATGTGCCGAAACTGTGGATGTGATTTTATTATTGGTCTTGGTGGTGGTAGCTCGATTGATTCGGCTAAAGCAATAGCTGTAATGGCTTGTAATAGTGGAGATTATTGGGATTATATACACGGAGGTTCTGGAAAAGGTAAGCCTGTTAATAAGGTTCTTCCTATTGTAGCTATCCCTACTACTGCAGGCACAGGGACAGAAATGGATCCATGGACTGTAATAACTAATGAAAAAAGCAAAGAGAAAATTGGTTTTGGTAATGAATATACATTCCCTAAACTGTCGATTGTGGACCCTGAATTAATGATATCTATTCCTCCTCAACTTACTGCTTTCCAAGGTTTTGATGCATTTTTCCACGCTGCCGAAGGATTTATAGCTAATGTAGCAACACCCATGAGTGATCTTTTTGCGCTTGAAGCAATTCGTCTTCTTTATAAATATTTGCCTTCAGCTGTACACGATGGACGTGATTTAAAAGCTAGAGCTAAAGTTGCTTGGGCTAGTACACTTGCCGGAATGGTTGAGAGTACATCAAGCTGTATTTCCGAGCACTCACTTGAGCATGCTTTAAGTGCTTTCTATCCAAATCTTCCTCATGGAGCAGGATTAATAACTCTTTCTATTCCATATTTTGAAACTTTCCGACATGATTGCATGAAGAGATATATGAAGATGGCTGAAGCAATGACTCAAAGAAAGAGTAACCGACCTTCAGATTTTATTGAAGCTCTTAAAATTATGCAAAAAGAGTGTGGAGTTGATGACTTGAAACTTAGTGAGTATGGGGTTAAGAAAGAAGACTTCCCTGAATTGATGCAAAATGCACGTGATACAATGGGAGGACTTTTCCTATTCGATCCTCATCCACTTACTGATGAAGAAATTCTAAATATATATGAGGGTGCTTATAAATAGTTATTGATATAAAAATAAAAACTGCGCTTCAGTTGATGATTTATCATTATTGAAGCGCAGTATTTTATTTACTCTTTTGAGATAACTCTTCAAGAGTTTTCTCTTCATATTTTGAAATTAGCTCTTTATTTATTTCTGTAAGTGTGGCTGGTTCATTTTTTTGAAGATCGAAACATACCATTACCGTTTTACATTCACATTTCACATCTCCTGTTTTATCACAAACAGCTCTCTGTAAAAGTGTAAAGCTTGTATTTCCGAGGTGTATTACACTAGTCTCTATTACAATATCATCGGAAAAATAGACCGGAGCAAAAAAGTTTGCATTTATATTAGCTACAACAATGGCAATCTTCTTCCAATCTCTCTTTCCTAGTACATCGTTAATATATGTAGTCTTAGCAAGATCATAAAGTGAAAAATAGACAGAATTGTTCATGTGTCCAAACTGATCAACATCACTGAAACGAATCTGCACCGGCATCCTGTGTTTAAATCTTTTCTGAATTTCCATATTTTCAAACCTAAAAACGGACAAAGATAATACTTTTCACAATAATAGGTCGCAAAATGATTTATTATTCTTAATTTTGTATACAATTTATCAGCATATATAAATTAAACATGATATTATAATTATGAAAAAAGAGGTCAGTAAATCAACTGTTTGTGTACAAGGTGGATGGAAACCCCAAAATGGAGAATCAAGAGTAGTACCTATTTATCAAAGCACTACTTTTAAGTATGACTCAAGCGAGAAGATGGCTAGACTCTTCGATCTTGAGGATGAAGGATATTTTTATACAAGATTGGCAAACCCAACAAATGATGCTGTCGCTGCTAAAATAGCTGAACTTGAAGGTGGTGTTGGAGCTATTCTAACATCTTCGGGACAAGCTGCAAATTTTTATGCAATTTTCAACATTTGTCAAGCAGGTGATCATATGGTTTGCTCATCAACAATATATGGTGGTACTTTCAATTTATTCAGCGTTACTTTGAAGAAACTGGGTATTGATTGTACTTTCGTAAGTCCTAATGCTAGTGAAGAGGAACTCGATAAAGTTTTTCAACCTAATACAAAAGCTATGTTTGGTGAAACAATTTCAAACCCAAGCATCGATGTATTGGATATTGAGAAGTTTGCTCGAGTAGCTCACAAACATGGAGTACCTCTTATCGTTGATAATACTTTTGCCACTCCTATCAATTGTCGCCCTTTTGAGTGGGGAGCAGATATCGTTACTCACTCTACAACAAAATATATGGATGGACATGCAACAAGCGTGGGTGGTGTTGTAGTCGATAGTGGAAACTTTGATTGGAATGCACATGCCGATAAATTCCCTGGACTTACTACTCCTGACGAATCATACCATGGACTTACATACACTGAATCTTTCGGAAAGAATGCATATATGGTTAAAATTACTGCACAACTTATGAGAGACCTAGGTTCTATTCCTTCTCCTCATAACTCTTTCCTGCTAAATCTTGGGCTTGAGACTTTGCATCTTAGAATGCCTCGTCACTGCGAGAATGCTCAAAAAGTTGCTGAATGGCTTGAAGCAAATCCAAACGTTAAATGGGTTAATTACTGTGGTCTTAAAAGTAGTAAATATTATGATTTAGCACAGAAATACCTTCCTAATGGTTCATGCGGTGTTATAGCCTTTGGTATTAAAGGTTCACGTGAAGAAGCTGTTGAATTTATGGATAGGTTGAAAATGATAGCTATTGTTACTCACGTTGCCGATGCGAGAACATGTGTGTTACACCCGGCTAGCCATACTCATAGACAACTTTCAGATGAGCAACTCATCGCTGCAGGAGTAGCACCGGATCTTATCCGTCTTTCTGTGGGTATAGAAGATGTAGATGACATAATTGCAGATCTTGAACAAGCTTTTGAATCTTGTAAATAATAATATCATACATTGATAACAATACTAAAGAATTTATATGAAAAGAGTCCTTATAGTAGGTGCTACATCAGGTATTGGGCGTGAATTGGCTATTAGATATATCGAAATGGGATGCAATATTGGTATTGCAGGTCGACGAGTTGAAGAACTAAAAAAACTGCAAGAACTTGCTCCTGAAAGAATATGCTACGAACAAATTGATGTTACTAAACAGGATGCAGCAGATAACCTCATGCAGCTTATTGACAAGATGCAGGGAATGGACCTTTTTGTATTATGCTCGGGAATAGGTTATCAAAATAGCTCTCTTGATATAGATATTGAGATGAAGACTGCTGAAACTAATGTTTGTGGGTTTATACGAATTGTTACAGCAGCCTTTAATTATTTCAAAAATAATGGAGGGCATATAGCCGTTATAAGTTCTGTTGCCGGTACTAAAGGACTTGGTATTGCTCCTGCTTATTCAGCAACTAAGAGATTCCAAAATACATATATTGAGTCTTTGGAACAACTTGCCAACATAAAAGGGTATAATATTAACTTTACAGATATTCGTCCAGGATTTGTTGACACTCCCCTACTTGCGAAGGCAAATTATCCAATGCTAATGAAGGTGGAGTATGTTGCAAATAAAATTATATCAGCTATTAATCATAAGAAAAGGGTAAAAGTTATTGACTGGAGATTTGCTATGATTGTTTTCTTCTGGCGAATGATTCCACGTTGTTTATGGTGTAAATTAAAAGTGAAAAACTAACTTGGTTCCAAGTTAGTTTTTCACTTTATATATAGGTGATTATTACAATATCCTTTGTTAAAA
This sequence comes from Bacteroidota bacterium, assembly GCA_023415545.1. Taxonomy (GTDB): domain Bacteria; phylum Bacteroidota; class Bacteroidia; order Bacteroidales; family Bacteroidaceae; genus Phocaeicola. The sequence goes on along the minus strand of JAEZKJ010000171.1, from coordinate 19,110 downwards.
AACTAAATAACTTCAATAAATAGAGTGTATATAACAATACTCACTATTTACGAAAAAAACTACTTTTGAGTAGGAAGTGAAAAATTATGATACTCACTTATACTTCCATTACTATCGGTAGCATAAATATTGAAGTTTGCCATACCACTCTTTAATCTTTTACCGGCCAATACAGTTGCTGTATAACGTATTTTACTACCTGGTTCCATGTAAGAAATTACTTGTGATGGGGAAACATTAATGTTTTTTACTCCGGTAATAGAAATTACGGGAGTCACATTATATATGGCAACCGGAGAATCATTACTAATATCGAAAATTATTTTACAATTTTCTAAAGGGTTGATGACATGATTATTGTTATTGTCAACAAAACGAATATTACTAATTACTATAGGAGATGGAACAGAAGTTGGTTGATAAGGTAAATAGCTTGAAGAGCTATTATTTGGAGAATAATAATTATCTTCATTTGAGTTCTCCACAATAGGTTGTGGCGTAGAAATTGCATTACCTACTGCAGCTCCCGTAACTGTTCCCAATAGTGCACCAAACTGAGATCCGGTATAACCTCCTGCTCTATCACCAACTATAGAGCCTAACATCCCACCTATTGCTGCTCCTGCTTGTATTGCAGCTGGATTACCACCCCAATTAGAACATCCGCATAGCGTAAAAAGTGGGATAAGTAATATGACAAAACATTTTTTCATAATCTAACTGTATGTATAGAGAACTACAAATATAGATATATTTTGTTTAGTCTATTTCTAAGAAATATATCTAATATTAAATAAGGAATTTTTGGCGATTAAAACAGTAATATTGGGTAATTATTATGGATATTAACATACCTGAGTTACTACCATTTGCATTTACACTCTTCAATTTCTAACTATCGCACTTACACAAACTTCAAGTTTTACCCATCGTTTTTACACACCTTAATTTTTGCATATCGCATTTACACACCTCAAGTTCTAACAATCGCACTTACACACCTCAAGTTCTACCTATCGTTTTTACACACCTTAATTTTTGCATATCGCCTTTACAAACTTCAAGTTCTACCAATCGTTTTTACACACCTCAAGTTCTACCTATCGTTTTTAGATAATGGGATAATGGGAAATATTGAGATTAACAATGAAAAAATGAAAATGTATTAGAGGGTGGGTCAAAAGTCTACTTTATAAACAAAGCATCCTGCTAGAGCATATTCCAGCAAAGATGCTTCTTTATTAATAATAATTTATGGTAACTCCTATTGTTTATGACTTAAACAACATGATATCCAATAACTGCGTATTTGAACTTATTAAAATGTTATTTTTAAAACTTTTTATTTGACAAACATTTAGCAAAGTTATCTGCTTCATCTCCTGTAAAGAAGAATATATCTGAAACCGGTTCATATGTGTATGGGATATATTTAAATATCTGGACAGCTGCGAACTTATGATCATTTGACAACATATAATCCATTCTAACATCACCTCTATTCTTTAATTCAACAGGCCTGTTTGATGTATTTTCAACTGGAATAATTTTACTTTCAAAAGTTTTTAGCATCTGATTTAAATAAATACTTTCAAAAAAACAAGAACCTTCTTTAGCAGCACTTCCTGTTGGGATATAAACCCAATATTTACTTAACCAAAATATTCTATAAATTGATAATAGCAAACATATAGTACCTAAAGTTAGAAACATCATACTAAGGCTAGAAGATTTATCTTCTTGTCTCCACGCCATTAGAAATAATATGATCCCCATTAAAACGATAGTAAGGGATTTAATAACTGAAGTTAAATTTATTTTTTTTATTAAGTTTGGATTTGAGCTAGTATAAATCCTAGAATATGAAGAGTTTGAATTTTCCATTTTGATTATATTTTAAATTAATAATAGTATATTAAACATCAGTCTATGCTTTGGGAAGGCACAGACAATAAAATACGATAATTAATTTAAATTATAATACGGTGATTGTGATATGTATAAAAATCACATGGGTTAAATAATTTGTATAAAGATATGGATCTTTTATTTGTGGTAAGAAGTTGAAATATATTAGAAGTATATTTCTGTAAGCTTAAGTTTTTAAGATAAAATAGTGCTTCCTGAGATAAAAAATGGTTAATTCTACTATGGTTAGTCCAAATACGAGAATAGAAGTTGTATACGATAGTAGGTTCACAAACTTTATTATTATTAAAAATATCTGTATGTTCTAAATAGAGATTTTGAGAATTATCACATTCTTCATTAAAATCATTGATAAGATGCATCTCTAATAAAGAAACGTCATCAATATTGGTTTCAATATTTTTATTAAAAGATAAAAAACCAATAAACATCAATGATAGCAAAACAAAAAATCTCATATTAATGACAATACACTATTTTAATAGCAAATATAATGTATTTTAGTTCATTACATAAACAAGAAGTACTAATTATAATTAGCGGTTAAAATAAAAAAAGGTGTATCGTTTGTGATACACCTCTCTTTATATATATATTTTCTGAATTATTCTGCCTTTGGAGCTTCTTCAGTAGCAGTAACTTCTGCCTTTGGAGCTTCTGCAACAGCTTTCTTAGAACGACGTGTACGTGTAGCTTTCTTAGCTGGAGCAGTTTTTGCCATGTTTTCATCATAGTCAACTAGCTCAATGAAGCACATATCTGCGTTATCACCTAAACGTTTTCCAGTCTTGATGATACGAGTGTAACCACCTGGACGGTCAGCTACTTTAACAGAAATCTCTTTGAAAAGTTCTGTTACTGCAAATTTATCTTGCAAGTTGCTGAATACAACACGTCTAGAATTAGTTGTATCTTCTTTAGACTTAGTAATTAAAGGCTCAACAAACTTTTTGAGTTCTTTTGCCTTCGCAACAGTCGTAGTGATTCTTTTGTGCTTAATCAAAGAGCAAGCCATATTAGAAAGCATAGCAGCTCTATGAGAAGCAGTACGACCTAAATGATTGAATTTTTTATTATGTCTCATTTTTTAATCTTTATCTAATTTATATTTAGAAATATCAGTTCCAAACGACAGATTCAGACTCTCGAGCAAATCATCAAGCTCAGTGAGCGATTTCTTACCAAAATTTCTGAATTTCAATAGATCGGTCTTGTTAAACTGAACAAGGTCTCCTAATGTTTCAACATCAGCAGCTTTCAAACAGTTTAAAGCACGAACAGAGAGATCCATGTCTACAAGCTTAGTCTTAAGAAGCTGACGCATGTGTAATACCTCTTCATCGAATTCTTCATTTCCATCAACATCATTTGTTTCAAGAGTAATCTTTTCATCAGAGAAAAGCATGAAGTGATAAATCAATATTTTAGCTGCTTCTTTTAAAGCATCTTTTGGGTGAATGGAACCATCGGTTGTAATTTCAAGTACAAGCTTTTCATAGTCTGTCTTCTGTTCTACACGGAAGTTTTCTACCTGGTACTTTACATTACGTATAGGAGTATAAATGGAATCGACTGGAATTACATTAACATCAGTGCAGTATTCACGATTCTCTTCAGAAGGAACGTATCCACGACCTTTGTTAATTGTCAGCTCCATTTTTAAGGTTGCCTTGGAATCTAAATGGCAAATAACTAACTCAGGATTTAACACTTCAAATCCAGTCAAATACTTACTTAAATCACCTGCCTTAAATTCTCCAGAATTATCTATAGTGAGACTTATTTTCTCACCTTCAAATTCTTCCACTACTTGCTTAAATCTTACTTGTTTAAGATTTAAGATAATGTTGGTAACATCTTCTTTCACTCCTGGCACGGTAGCAAATTCATGCTCAACACCTTCAATTTTTATCGTATTGATAGCAAATCCTTCAAGTGAAGAAAGAAGAATACGGCGCAAAGCATTACCTACGGTAATACCGAAACCGGGTTCAAGAGGGCGGAATTCAAATTTACCAAATTTTGAATCCGCTTCCAACATTAATACTTTATCAGGTTTTTGAAATGCTAATATCGCCATGAAATTAATTATTATTTAGAATACAATTCAACGATCAAGTGCTCTTTAATGTTTTCTGGAATGTCAGCTCTTTCTGGTATGTGAAGAAGCTTACCAACTTTACTGTTTTCATCCCATTCTAACCATGGATACTTACTGTGGTTAAACCCAGCAAGAGAATTACCGATAACTTCCAAAGATTTAGATCTTTCACGTACGCCAACAATCTGACCAGGTTTTACTGAATAAGAAGGTATGTTTACTACCTTACCATCTACAGTAATATGTCTGTGACTAACTAGCTGACGAGCAGCTGCACGTGTAGGAGCAATACCTAAACGGAATACAATGTTATCAAGACGAGCTTCAAGGCTTTGAAGCAAGATCTCACCAGTAATACCATTTGCACTTGCTGCTTTTTCAAATAAGTTACGGAATTGTTTCTCTAAAACACCGTAAGTATATTTAGCTTTTTGCTTTTCTGCTAACATGACACCATACTCAGAAGTTTTCTTTCTTCTGTTATTTCCATGTTGTCCAGGAGGATAATTTTTCTTAGATAGAACTTTATCTGCTCCAAATATTCCTTCGCCGAATTTACGGGCAATTCTTGATTTTGGTCCAGTATATCTAGCCATTTCTATTTATTTTAATTGTTATAAATGAACTTAATTTGTTGCAGCCGCGATTACAGAAAGGAAAGTGCAATCCATTTTAACAAAATCAAGTTACATAAAATTTGGTTATCTATTAAACTCTTCTTCTTTTTGGAGGACGACAACCATTGTGTGGAAGTGGAGTAACGTCAACGATTTCTGTTACTTCGATTCCAGCGCCATGTATTGTTCTGATAGCAGACTCACGTCCGTTACCTGGACCCTTAACATAAGCTTTTACTTTTCTTAGGCCAAGATCGTATGCTACTTTAGCACAATCTTGAGCAGCCATTTGAGCTGCATAAGGAGTATTCTTTTTAGAACCTCTAAATCCCATTTTACCAGCGGAAGACCAAGAGATAATCTGACCTTCACTATTTGCTAGAGATACAATGATGTTGTTGAATGAAGAATGAACATGTAGTTGTCCATTAGCATCAACTTTCACATTTCTCTTCTTAGCTGCGACTGTTTTCTTTGCCATATCAACAATTATTATTTAGTAGCTTTTTTCTTATTTGCAACTGTTTTCTTTCTACCCTTACGTGTACGAGCATTGTTTTTAGTGCTTTGTCCACGTACTGGCAAACCAATACGGTGGCGAACGCCACGATAGCAACCAATATCCATTAATCGCTTAATGTTTAATTGGATCTCAGAACGAAGATCACCTTCGACCTTATATTCAGCGCCAATGATCTCACGAATTTTTGCTGCTTGATCATCAGTCCAATCTTTAACTTTCAAGTCTTTGTCTACTCCTGCTTTTTCTAATATTTTTGCGGAGCTGCTGCGTCCAATACCATATACATAGGTCAACGCAATCTCACCTCTTTTGTTCTGAGGTAAATCTACACCAACTATTCTTATAGCCATATACTAAATTATTTTTTTTGCAAAAATAATAAATTATCCTTGACGTTGTTTATACTTAGGATTTTTCTTGTTAATAACATACAAACGGCCATTGCGTCTTACGATCTTACAATCCGCTGTACGTTTCTTTAATGATGCTCTTACTTTCATATCTTAATTTTTTATTTGTATCTAAAAACTATCCTTCCTTTTGACAAATCATAAGGTGACATCTCAACTCTTACTTTGTCGCCAGGTAATATTTTAATGTAATGCATTCTCATTTTTCCAGATATATGGGCAGTTATTTCATGACCATTATCCAATTCGACTCTAAACATTGCATTTGACAATGCTTCTACTATTACTCCATCTTGCTCTATTGCGGATTGCTTAGCCATATTAAATTGCTTTATCTCCTAATACTTGTTCTATAAATTCAAATGATGATAAAATAGTTGCTTTACCAACTCCAACAGCTACAGTATGTTCAAAGTGTGCGGCATATTTTCTATCTCTAGTCCTCACGCTCCATTTATCACTTTCCATTACTACTTGATGATCGCCTAAAGTTATCATTGGTTCAATAGCAATGCACATACCTTTTTTTAACTGAGTACCATACCCTCTTCTTCCGAAGTTTGGGATTTGAGGTTCCTCGTGCATGTCTCTGCCGATACCATGACCGACAAATTCTCGGACAACTCCATATGAATTGCTCTCGCAATAATTTTGGATGGCATATCCGATATCACCTACTCTTTTTCCGTGAACGGCATTCTCAATACCTAAGTAAAGAGCTTCTTTGGTTGTCTTTAAAAGTTGTCGAACTTCTGGTGCAACTTCTCCAACACAAAAAGTGTAAGCTGAATCTCCACAAAAACCATTCAATAACGTGCCACAATCAATCGAGACAATATCACCATCTTTTAGTGGTATGTTATTTGGTACACCATGCACAACTTGTTCGTTTACTGAGGCGCAGATTGAACTAGGAAATGGACCACCATATGGGTTTGGAAAACCTTTAAATGTTGGTATAGCTCCATTATCACGTATAAATTCTTCTGCTACCTTATCAAGCTCTAAAGTTGTAATGCCTGGTTTGATAAGTTTAGCTATTTCGGCAAGAGTTTTACCAACTAGTTGGTTACTCTGCCGAAGAAGCTCTATTTCATCATCTGTCTTAAGAAATATCATTCTTTGACTGATTAGTAAGCTGCAACACCATTACGTCCTCTTATTCTTCCGGAGTTTAATAATCCGTCGTAATGACGCATTAAAAGGTGACTTTCAACCTGTTGTAAAGTATCTAATACAACACCTACAAGGATTAAAAGTGAAGTACCTCCGAAGAATTGAGCAAATTCAGCTTTTACTCCAAAGAAACCTGCAAATGCTGGCATAATAGCAACAAGTGCTAAGAATACTGAGCCTGGTAAAGTCATACGAGACATTATTTCATCAATGTACTCAGCTGTATCTTTACCTGGTTTGATACCTGGAATAAAACCGTTATTTCTCTTCATATCTTCAGCCATCTGTGTAGGATTAATTGTAATTGCCGTATAGAAATAGGTAAATACAATAATCAGTAAAGCAAATACCACATTGTAAAGGAAGCTTGTATGATCAACCAATTGCTGTGTGATACCGTGTGATGCTGATACATTTGAATAACCTACAATAGTAATAGGAATAAACATTATAGCCTGAGCAAAAATGATAGGCATAACGTTAGCCGCATTAACTTTTAAAGGTATATATTGTCTAGCACCACCGTATTGCTTATTACCTACAATTCTTTTTGCATATTGTACAGGCACTTTTCTAACACCTTGTACTAAAAGAATAGAAGCTGCAATAACGAATAGAAGGAAGACAATTTCAATTAAAAACATCACGATACCTCCTGCACCTGGAGAAGATAAACGAGATACTACTTCTTGGAATAGAGACTGAGGAAGGCGAGCAATGATACCAACCAAGATAATGAATGAAATACCATTACCAATACCTTTATCAGTTATTCTTTCTCCTAGCCAAAGTATAAACATACTTCCTGCAGCTAGGATTATTGTAGAAGTGATTATGAAAATTGTCCAATCTAATGAAGCATTAAGCGATGGGCCTGCTTGCATTTTCAAGTTAATCAAGTAAGACGGAGCTTGCACAGCTAAAATAGCCAGTGTCAATATACGAGTATATTGGTTTATCTTACGTCTTCCACTTTCACCTTCACGTTGTATCTTTTGAAAGTAAGGCACAGCAATCGCTAACAACTGTATAACGATTGAAGCCGAAATGTAAGGCATAATTCCTAATGCAAATATAGATGCATTTGAAAAAGCTCCACCAGAGAACATGTTTAACAAGGCTAAAAGACCTTCACTCGTCTGTTTGTGCAATTGAGTTAACATAGCAGGATTTATACCAGGAAGGACCACATAAGATCCAAACCTATAAATTGCAACAAACAATATAGTTATGAGGATCCTTTTTCTTAGATCCTCAATATTCCATATATTTTTTAATGTTTCAATAGATTTTCTCATTGAATCAGAGTTTTATCGCATTACCACCAATAGCTTCGATCGCTGCTACAGCACTTTTAGAGAAAGCGTTAGCTTCTATGTCAAGTTTTGTAGTTAAACCACCGTCGCCAAGTACTTTTACTAATTGATTAGAAGATATGTATCCAGCTTCAATAAAGTCATTAATTCCTACTTTAGTCAAAGAGTTTTTCTTTGCCAAAGCTTCTATAACATCAAGATTAATAGCTTTATATTCAACGCGGTTGATATTCTTGAAACCAAATTTAGGAACTCTACGTTGAAGAGGCATCTGACCACCTTCAAAACCGATTTTCTTAGAGTATCCTGATCTTGATTTTGCTCCTTTATGACCTCTTGTTGAAGTGCCACCCAAACCAGAACCTGGTCCACGACCGATTCTTTTTCTTGAATGAGTTGATCCTTCTGCAGGTTTTAAATTACTTAAATTCATATTGTAATCAGTTTTTTTAAACAATGAATTAATCTAGGATAGTAACTAGGTGTTTAACCTTGTTAACCATACCTAGGATAGAAGGAGTAGCTTCACGTTCAACAACTCGATTCATTTTACGGAGTCCTAGTGCATCTAGTACTCTTTTTTGATCAGCTGGAGCACCAATTCTACTCTTAGTTTGTTTAATCTTAATAGTTGCCATATAAATTCTCCTTATCCTCTAAATACTTTTTCCAAACTTACTCCACGATTTTGAGCAACCATGCGAGCATCTCTCATTTCTCCTAGTGCAAGGATAGTAGCCTTAACCAAGTTGTGAGGATTAGAAGATCCTTTAGACTTAGCAAGAACATCTGTAATTCCTACGCTTTCAAGAACGGCACGCATAGCGCCACCAGCTACCACTCCAGTACCGGTAGATGCAGGTTTAATGAAAACCTCTGCACCACCAAACTTAGCAGTTTGTTCATGAGGAACAGTTCCTTTAAGAACTGGTACACGGATAAGGTTTTTCTTTGCAGCTTCAACGCCTTTAGCGATAGCAGCTGTAACTTCACCAGCCTTACCAAGTCCCCAGCCAATAATACCGTCTTCGTTACCAACAACTACTATAGCAGAGAAACTAAATGTTCTACCACCTTTAGTAACTTTAGTAACACGGTTAATAGCAACTAATCTATCTTTTAACTCTATATCGTTAGTGATTTTGATTTTATTATTAACTGCCATAATTTATTAAAATTTAAGTCCACCGTTACGAGCAGCATCAGCTACTTCTTTGATTCTCCCATGATATAAGTAACCATTACGGTCGAATACGACAGTCGTAATACCAGCTTCCTGAGCTTTTTTGGCAATCAGTTCACCAACTTTAGCAGCTTGTTCTTTTTTAGGCATAACTTCCATACCTAAAGAAGAAGCTGCAGCCAAAGTCTTTCCAGACAAGTCATCAATAACTTGTACATAGATCTGCTTGTTACTTCTAAATACACTCATACGCGGACGTTCAGTAGTACCTGAAATCTTATTGCGTACTCTATATTTGATCTTTATACGTCTTTCTATTTTTGTTGTCATGATTATACAATTTTATGTAAATTATTTAGCGCCTGCTGATTTACCAGACTTTCTACGAATTTCTTCGCCAACAAACTTAATACCTTTACCTTTATAAGGTTCTGGTTTACGGAAAGAGCGGATCTTAGAGCAAATCTGACCTAGCAATTGCTTATCGCAAGATTCCAAAATGATTAATGGATTCTTATTTCTTTCAGACTTTGTTTCAACTTTGACCTCTGCAGGTAACTGGAAGAAGATGTTGTGAGTATAACCAAGTGCGAAATCGATTATGTTACCATTGTTAGTAGCACGATAACCAACACCAACTAGTTCCAACTCTTTCTTGTAACCTTCAGAAACGCCAATAACCATATTGTTTAACAATGAGCGATACAAACCATGAAACGCATGTCTCTGTTTTGTATTATCTAACATTGCATTTTCGTTCTCTTTCAACACCACATGTCCTCCATCGATAGTTACTTCGATTGAAGGATCAACAAACTGTGTAAGTTCACCTTTAGGGCCTTTAACTGTTACAATATTGTCTTTCATAGACACTGTAACGCCTGCAGGGATATTAATTGGTAATTTTCCTATTCTTGACATTGCTAATCCTCCTAATTAATAAACATAACAAAGAACTTCACCACCTATCTTAAGTTCTGAAGCCTCTTTATTTGTCATTACACCTTTGGAAGTAGATATTATAGCAATACCTAAACCATTAATTACTCTCGGCATGTCCTTGTAGCCAGTGTACTTACGCATACCTGGAGAAGAAACTCTCTCAAGTTTTTTGATAGCGTTAACTTTGTTAACAGCATCGTACTTCAACGCTACTTTAATAGTACCTTGAGGGCCATCTTCAATGAACTTGTAGTTCAAGATATAACCCTTGTCAAAAAGGATCTTTGTGATCTCCTTTTTCAAGTTTGAGGCAGGAACCTCAACGATTCTGTGCTTTGCACTAATTGCATTTCTCAATCTAGTGAGATAATCTGCGATTGGATCTGTCATATATTAAAAATTAAATTAATCAGGGCTACCCTGACAATATTTAAAAAATGTTACCAGCTTGCTTTCTTTACTCCTGGTATAAGTCCATTAGAAGCCATCTCGCGGAACTGAATTCTTGAAATTCCGAATTGACGAAGATAACCTTTAGGACGACCTGTCAACTTACAACGGTTATGCAAACGAATAGGATTAGCATTCTTAGGAATAGCTTGTAACTTTTGAGCAGCCTCAAAAGCTTCTGCTGGATCTCCTGTTTGAACGATCTTCTTCAAAGCAGCACGTTTGTCAGCATATTTGGCTACAAGTTTAGCTCTTTTTACCTCACGAGCTTTCATTGATTCTTTTGCCATAATATATTAGTCTTTTTTAGAGTTCTTAAATGGTAAACCAAATTCTTTCAACAAAGCATAACCTTCTTCATCTGTGTTAGCAGAAGTTACAAAGGTAATATTCATTCCGAGAATTTTACTAATACTATCGATATTTATTTCAGGAAAAATGATTTGTTCTTGGATACCCAAAGTATAATTACCTCTTCCATCAAATTTGCTCTCAATACCTTTGAAGTCACGGATACGAGGAAGAGCTACACGAACAAGTTTTTCCAAGAATTCATACATTCTTTCGCGACGTAGAGTTACCATAACACCGATAGGCATTTTTTTACGTAACTTGAAGTTCGCGATATCTTTACGTGAGATAGTAGCAACGGCTTTTTGACCTGTAATTGCTGTTAACTCATTTATTGCAACTTCAATAATTTTCTTATCAGCTACTGCGCTACCCAATCCCTGATTGATAACAATCTTTTTAAGAACTGGAACTTGCATAGTAGAAGTATACTGAAATTGTTCTTTCAACGCAGGAGCAATGCGCTCTGCATATTCTTTCTTAAGGCTAGCAGTATTACTCATTATTTAATCTCCTCTCCTGATTTTTTAGCATAACGAACAAATGTTCTTCCATCAGAACTTTCTCTTCTTCCAATACGTGTTGGTTTACCTGTTTTAGGATCAACCACATTTAAGTTTGAGATATGGATAGGTGCCTCTTGTTTGATGATACCACCTTGAGGATTTTTAGCATTTGGTTTAGTATGCTTAGAAACCATGTTAATACCCTCTACGAGTGCACGTCCTTTCTCTACAAGAACTTTTAACACGCGGCCAGTTTTACCTTTATCTTCACCAGAGTTAACGTAAACTGTATCGCCTTTTTTAATATGTAATTTACTCATTACTTAAATCTTTTACAAAATTAAAGTACTTCAGGTGCTAATGAAACTACCTTCATGTTCGCAGCACGCAATTCTCTTGCTACTGGACCGAAGATACGGCTACCTCTAATTTCACCTGCGTTATTCAATAGAACGCAAGCATTGTCATCAAAACGTATATAAGAACCATCTGCACGACGGATTTCTTTCTTAGTACGTACTATCAAAGCCTTAGACACTGCACCTTTTTTAACATCACTTGATGGGATAACGCTCTTAATAGAAACGACAATTACATCCCCGACAGAGGCGTAACGTCTCTTTGTACCGCCTAAAACGCGAATACAAAGAGCCTCTTTAGCACCACTGTTGTCACATACTGTAAGTCTGGATTCTGCTTGTATCATAATTACTTAGCTCTTTCGATTATTTCAACCAATCTCCATCTCTTTGTTTTGCTCAAAGGACGAGTTTCCATAATAAGTACTGTATCACCTACATTACTTTCGTTTTTTTCATCATGAGCATGGTATTTCTTAGTCTTGCTAACGAACTTACCATATATAGGGTGTTTTTCCTTAAACTTAGCAGCAACAGTGATAGTTTTATCCATCTTAGTGCTTACTACAACACCCGTTCTTTCTTTTCTTAAATTTCTAGCTTCCATGAGGACTATTATTTATTGTTAAGTTCTCTCTGTCGTAATTCTGCTTTCATACGCGCAATATTTCTGCGTAATTTCTTAATCTGTGCAGGATTATCCAGCGGAGAGATAGAATGATTTAAAACCATTTGTGTATAATTGGCAAATTCAGTATCGATTCTTTCAGCCAATTCTTTGGTAGCTATTTCTCTAATTTCTGCAATTTTCATAAATTAAGCATTTTGATTTTGAGCGTCATAATCACGTCTTACTATAAACTTAGTAGTAACTGGGAGTTTTTGAGCTGCTAAGCGCAAAGCCTCTTTCGCTACTTCGAAAGGAACACCCTCTGCTTCAAGAATGATACGACCTGGTGTAACAGGCGCTACGAAGCCTTCTGGGCTACCTTTACCTTTACCCATACGCACATCAGCTGGCTTACGAGTGATTGGTTTATCAGGGAATATACGAATCCAAATCTGTCCTTGACGTTGCATATATCTTGTCACTGCAATACGAGCAGCTTCAATTTGTCTTCCTGTAATCCACTTTGTTTCCAAAGATTTGATACCAAAAGAACCAAATGCTAATTGATTACCTCTCTGAGCATTTCCTTTTTGACGGCCCTTTTGCTGTCTTCTGAATTTAGTCTTTTTCGGTTGTAACATGTTTCCTAAAATTCAAATTCGTTAGCGATTGTTTTTCTTTCTTTTGAAGTTTTTACCGCCGTTGTTGTTACCACCACGACCACTCTCTTTAGTCTGAGTAAAATTAGGTGCCAACTCTTTCTTTCCGAAAACTTCACCGCGGCAGATCCATACTTTAATACCAAGCAAACCTACCTTAGTCAAAGCTTCAGCATGACAATAGTCGATATCTGCACGGAATGTGTGTAATGGAGTTCTTCCTTCCTTATACATTTCAGAACGAGCCATTTCAGCTCCATTCAAACGTCCTGAAATTAAAACTTTGATACCCTCAGCGCCCATACGCATTGTGTTTGCGATAGCCATTTTAATGGCACGGCGATAAGCTATTTTACCTTCTACCTGACGAGCGATATTGTTTGCAACAATAACAGCATCTAATTCAGGTCTCTTAACCTCGAAGATATTGATTTGAATATCTTTGTCAGTTATTTTCTTCAACTCTTCTTTAAGTTTATCAACTTCCTGGCCACCTTTACCAATGATAATACCTGGACGTGCTGTACATACAGTTATTGTAACCAGTTTTAATGTACGTTCTATTACAATACGTGATACGCTAGCTTTAGCGAGTCTGGCACTTAAATACTTACGGATTTTGCTATCTTCAAGAAGAGAATCACCGTAGTTTTTGCCACCATACCAATTAGAATCCCATCCTCTGATAATTCCTAAACGGTTGCTTATCGGATTAACTTTTTGTCCCATCTAGTCTTAATTTTGATTATCATTAGTATTTTTAGAATCAACGAACAGAGTCACATGATTTGAGCGCTTGCGAATTCTGTAACCTCTACCCTGTGGAGCAGGACGCATTCTTTTTAGCATTGCACCACCATCAACATAAATCTTAGTTACAAATAGTTCACCAGTCTCTGCTTTTCGTTCGTTTTTCTGCTCCCAGTTAGCAATAGCAGAGCGCAAAAGTTTTTCCACTCTTGCAGAAGCTTCTTTAGAAGAGAACTTCAAGACACCTAGTGCGCGATTTACCTCCATGCCACGAATCATGTCAGCCACAAGACGCATTTTACGTGGAGAAGTAGGCACATTTTGCAATTTTGCAAAATACATGGTCTTAAGGGCTTCTTTCCTTTTTTCAGCCGATATTTTTTTTCTTGCTCCCATTATTTATTACTTTATTTTTTTCTTTAAACTTTCCTGATTATCTTTTCTTATTTCCAGAGTGACCACGGAAAGTACGTGTTGGAGCGAATTCTCCTAACTTATGACCAACCATGTTTTCTGTAACGTAAACAGGAATAAATTTATTTCCGTTATGAACTGCAATTGTATGCCCTACAAAATCAGGGGAAATCATTGAAGCTCTAGCCCATGTTTTAACAACATTCTTTTTACCGCTTTCATTCATAGCAAGAACTTTGCTTTCAAGCTTAACGTTGATATATGGACCTTTTTTTAATGAACGACTCATAATTTACTCAATTAATCAATTATTACTTTCTTCTCTCAATAATGTACTTAGAAGACTGTTTCTTAGGTGCTCTTGTCTTCAAGCCCTTAGCATACAAGCCTGTACGTGATCTTGGGTGACCTCCTGACTGACGTCCTTCACCACCACCCATTGGGTGATCAACAGGGTTCATAACGACACCACGGTTGTGAGGACGACGTCCTAACCAACGTGAACGTCCAGCCTTACCTGAAGATTCCAATCCATGATCAGAGTTACCAACGCTACCGATAGTAGCTTTACATGCACTAAGTATTTGTCTAACCTCACCTGAAGGTAATTTGATTACACAATATTTACCCTCTCTTGATGTTAACTGAGCAAAATTACCAGCTGATCTAACTAGAGCTGCACCTTGTCCTGGACGTAACTCGATGTTATGAATTACAGTACCAACAGGAATGTTTTCTAGCGGCAATGCATTACCAATCTCAGGCGCTGCAGTCGCTCCAGACAACAAAGTGCTACCAACTTGCAATCCGTTAGGAGCAATAATATATCGCTTTTCACCATCAGCATAATACAACAAAGCAATACGAGCCGAACGGTTCGGATCATATTCAATTGTTTTAACCACTGCTGGGACACCGTCCTTATTTCTCTTGAAGTCGATCAAACGGAATTTTCTCTTATGACCGCCACCAAGGTAACGCATAGTCATTTTACCTACATTGTTACGACCACCAGTTACTCGTTTACCAAAAACAAGAGACTTTTCTGGTACTGACGCAGTAATTTCTTCAAAAGTACCAATAATTTTATGTCTTTGCCCCGGTGTTGTGGGCTTAAATTTACGTACTGCCATCTTATTTAAATATTGCTATAAAAATCAATAGTATCACCTTCTTTCAATGTTACAACAGCTTTTTTGAAGGCGTTTGTACGACCGCTAATCAAGCCTGAACGAGTATAACGACTCTTATTCTTTCCAGAATATCTCATCGTGTTAACCTCAACAACTGTAACATTATATAATCCTTCTATCTCTCTCTTAATTTCCAATTTGTTAGCCTCAGGACGCACGATAAAACCGAAACGGTTAAGTTTTTCGGTTAAAGCAGTCATTTTTTCTGTTACTAACGGTTTAATAATAATACTCATTATGTAAGCCTCCTTTTAATTAAGATAAGATATTATCAATAGCTTTCAGTGAGCTTTCGGTCACAACAAGACAATCTGCATTCAATACTTTGTAAGTATTTAACGCAGAAGCAAGTATAACATTAGCACGCTGAATGTTACGAGCTGACAAATATACATTTTTATCTGCTTCTGACAAAACTAAAAGCAATTTCTTATCTGCAACTTTAAGATTATTTACCATTGCAATAAACTCCTTAGTCTTAGGAGCTTCGAAAGAGAAGTCCTCAACTACAGTTATAGCATTCGCTTGAGCCTTATAAGATAAAGCAGATCTACGAGCCAATTCCTTAACTTTTTTGTTAAGTTTGAACCAATAGTCACGTGGTTTAGGACCGAATACACGAGCACCACCAACCAACAAAGGAGAGTTGATATCACCACGACGAGCGCCACCACCACCTTTTTGACGACCTAATTTGCGAGTAGAACCACTGATTTCACTTCTTTCTTTTGACTTGTGAGTTCCTTGACGTTGATTAGCCAAGAATTGTTTTACGTCAAGATAGATAGCGTGGTCATTTGGTTCAATTCCGAAGATAGATTCGTTTAACGTAACCTTTCTTCCGGTATCTTCACCTTTAATGTTATATACGTTAACTTCCATTATTTTTCAATTAATACGATTGAACCTTTGCAACCTGGTACAGAACCCTTAATCAAAAGAAGGTTATGTTCCGCGATTACTTTTAATACTTGTAAATTGTGTGTAGTAACTCTATCACCACCCATTTGGCCGCCCATGCGCATACCTTTGAATACTTTCGCTGGATATGAACAAGCACCGATAGAACCTGGCTTACGAGCACGGTTGTGCTGACCGTGAGTAGACTGACCTACACCACCAAAACCATGTCTTTTAACTACACCCTGGAAACCTTTACCTTTAGAAGTTCCAACAACATCTACAAATAATGCATCATTGAAAAACTCTACTGTTAAAGTATCACCCAAATTTAGCTCATTCTCAAAATCTTTGAACTCGGCCAAGTGTCTCTTTGGAGTTACACCAGCTCTTTTAAAGTGTCCCATTAAAGGTTTTGTAGTATGCTTCTCTTTTTTGTCTTGGAAACCAAGCTGAACAGCAGCATAACCATCCTTCTCAACACTTTTAATCTGAGTAACTACACAAGGACCAACTTCGATAACAGTGCATGGTACATTTTTACCATCGGCACTGAAAACGGATGTCATTCCGATTTTCTTTCCTAATAATCCTGGCATTTCAGTTAATTTTTAATTTATCAAACTTTAATTTCTACTTCAACTCCACTTGGCAACTCTAATTTCATTAGAGCGTCCACTGTCTTAGCTGTTGAGCTATAGATATCGATTAATCTCTTATAAGAAGATAATTCGAATTGCTCACGTGACTTCTTGTTTACGAAAGTCGAACGGTTAACTGTGAAGATACGTTTGTGTGTTGGCAATGGAATTGGACCACTAACAATAGCACCTGTAGCTTTCACTGTTCTAACGATTTTCTCAGCTGACTTATCAACCAAATTGTGATCGTAAGATTTTAGTTTGATTCTAATTTTTTGACTCATTGTTTTTATTTATAAAATTATTAATATTTAAAGTAGGGGGCAGATTAAGAGTCATTCGCTAATCTGGCGCCCCTATTTTATTTTTCTTAAACTAGGTCTGTACGTCCTTTAACTTCTTCTAGTACTGCTTTAGCAATTGAGCTAGAAACTTGAGCATGATGATCATAAGTCATTGAAGATGTAGCACGGCCAGAAGTGATAGTACGTAAAGAAGTTACATAACCGAACATTTCAGCCAATGGAACTTTAGCTTTTACGATACGAGCACCTGAACGGCTAGACTCCATACCTTCTACTTGACCACGACGCTTATTCAAGTCACCGATAACATCACCCATGTTTTCTTCTGGAGTTACAACTTCAAGTTTCATGATAGGCTCCATAAGAACTGGACCTGCTTTAGCACAAGCATTTTTGTAAGCTTGGATAGCACAGATTTCGAATGACAACTGGTCAGAGTCTACTGGGTGGAAAGAACCATCCTTAAGAACTACCTTTAATGAATCAAGAGGATAACCAGCCAATACACCATTCTTCATTGCAGTTTGGAAACCTTTCTGTACTGAAGGGATGAACTCTTTTGGAATGTTACCACCTTTAACTTCATCAACAAACTGAAGACCACCTTGAGTGTAATCAGCATCAACTGGGCCGATTGTTACGATGATATCAGCAAATTTACCACGACCACCCGACTGTTTCTTATAAACTTCACGAAGTTCAACAGGTTTAGTAATAGCCTCTTTGTAAGCAACCTGAGGACGACCTTGGTTACATTCAACTTTGAACTCACGTTTCAAACGGTCGATGATGATATCAAGGTGAAGCTCACCCATACCCTCGATAACTGTTTGACCAGTTTGTTCGTCTGTATGAACACGGAAAGTAGGATCCTCTTCAGCAAGTTTAGCAAGACCTGTTGAAAGTTTATCAAGATCTTTCTGAGTTTTTGGTTCAACAGCAATACCGATAACTGGATCTGGGAAGTCCATTGATTCAAGAACGATTGGAGCTGTTTCATCACAAAGAGTATCACCTGTACGGATATCTTTGAAACCAACACCTGCACCAATATCACCAGCACCAATTACTTCAACAGGGTTCTGTTTATTTGAGTGCATCTGGAATAGACGAGATACACGTTCTTTCTTACCAGAACGAGAGTTATAGATATATGAACCAGCTTCTACTTTACCTGAATACACACGGAAGAATGTCAAGCGACCTACATAAGGGTCAGTAGCGATCTTAAATGCTAGAGCAGCTGTCTTTTCATCTTCATCAGGACGACGATCTTCTTCAAGACCTGTAGATGGGTTTTTACCTTCGATATTTGGTGTATCTAGTGGAGAAGGCAAGAATGCACATACATAATCAAGAAGCTTCTGTACACCTTTATTCTTGAAAGAAGAACCACACAACATTGGAACTATCTCCATCTTAAGAGTACCAGCACGCAATGCTCTGAAAATTTCTTCTTCAGTAATTTGTGAAGGATCATCGAAGAATTTCTCCATCAACACTTCATCAAACTCTGCAACTTTTTCAAGAAGTTTTTCTCTCCATTCGTTAGCATCATCAACAAGGTTAGCAGGGATATCCTCTACAGAGTAATCTGCACCCATTGTTTCATCATGCCAAATAACAGCTTTCATTTTAATAAGGTCTACAACACCTTTGAAAGTCTCCTCTTCACCGATTGGAATAACAACAGGACATGGATTAGCACCAAGTACATCCTTCATCTGACGAACAACCTCAAAGAAGTCAGCACCTGAACGGTCCATTTTGTTTAC
>JAEZKJ010000158.1 GCA_023415545.1 Bacteroidota bacterium | reverse complement strand
ACTATAAAAAATTAATTATTTTTTTAGTTATCATATTTGTATCCTTTTCAAATGTGGTAGCTTTAGCTGGTAGTAGTACTAAAATAATTTCTTTTAATAGTCAAAAAGAGTTGAATAGGGATTCAATTAGAAAACGAATAAGTGGATTTTACAATACACCTAATGAGATAAGATACTTAACAAAAATGTATTCTTTGGCTGTTAAAAAGGATAGTGTTCCTTTGCAGGGTTTCATTTTATCATATATAATAAAGAATTACTATAATCGTTCCGAAGCAGATAGCGTTGAGTATTGGTTTAAAAAACTAGAAAAAATTGCTTTAGAAAATCGTCTTTATAAAGAATATTTCAATTCATTCAATCTTTACTGTGCAATCAATCTTTATCAACAAAAATACGAGCAAGCCATTGAAGGTGCAAATCAACTTTATCTTCATGCTAAAGAATTAAATAATACAGATGGTTTGATAGCTTCGTATGAAAACTCCGGAAATATTTATATTGAAACATATAGATATGTAGAAGCTGTAAAAGCTTTTAATGACGGATTAAATCTTTTAAAGAAGAGTGAAAAAAGAAGATATGGATATGAATTTCAGTTTACTACCTATCTGATAGAATCTTATTTAAAACTTAGAGATTATAACAATGCTAAAATCTCCATAGAAAATGCACAAAAGATATTATCTACATGGAAGAGTAAGAAAAAGGATATCCCTTATGAAAGATGTGCTTGGCTTATTGATTGCTATTATATAGCTATGTACGTTGGATTAAATCAACCGCAAAATGCTGAAAAATATGTAGAATCATCAAAACAATATGTTGACAAAGTAAATGATTTTTATGTTTATTATTACTATTATTATACTTGTGCTCTATATTATCAGTTAACGAAAAATTATTCGGAAGCTATCGACAATATTGATAAGGTGTTATCAATATTCATATATCAACCGGCTTTACATTTAAAAGGAAAAATTTTGTTAGAGTCCGGAAGATATAAGGAGGCTGCAATAGCTTATGATTTTGCTCTTAATGAACTTGATTCAACATATAGCGAAAGTTTTTCAAAACAGATTAATCAGTTGAGAAGCATCCATGAGTTTGATAAACTAGAGATAAAAAACAAAGAGTTAGAGTTAGCTTCGCGAACATTAAAATTGAAAATAGCCATTGCCTCTGCAATAGTTTTGTTAGCAATTATAATAATAGGTGTTTTGTATATTATTCGAATAAGAAAGATTAGAAATAAGTTACGAATTTCTGATTCACTGCTTAAAGAGGATAAACGGATGCTTATTCAATCAGAACAAGAACTAAAAGCAGAAAAAGAAAAAGTTGAAAAATCGAGTCACTTTAAAGACGTTTTCTTAGCAAACATGAACCATGAGGTTAGAACTCCATTAAATGCTATTGTTGGATTCTCCTCTATTCTAACTGATATTTATAAAGACGATTCTACATCCGAATATGTTAACATAATAAAGTACAATTCTGAACTATTACTTAAACTAATAAATGACACAATCGATGCCTCTTCTTTACAAACAGGTCTTTTACCTTTCAATTATGAACAAGTTGAACTAAAGAGTATTTGTCAATCTATAGCTCAGGAATTTGGTGAAAAAGTGAAAGATGGTGTATCATTGCATGTTGAAACTAATTGTAAAAGCGATTATTATCTTAAAACAGATGTACTTAGATTATCCCAACTTTTAGGTAATCTTTTATTAAATTCTATTAAATTTACAGACTCCGGGAACATCTTTTTAAAATTTAATGTTGACGAAGAAAATAAACAGGTTATATTTACAGTTGAAGATACTGGTGCTGGCATACCTGAAGAGATGCAAAACATAATATTTGAATCTTTTTCTAAGGTAGATGAGTTTAAACAGGGACTTGGACTTGGACTAACTTTAGTTAAACTTATATCAATAAATTTAGGTGGGAAAACCATTGTTGACCCTTCTTATAAAACTGGAACTAGAATTAATTTTATTCATCCTATAAACTAAAATCAATGAAAAACAAAAAACTTTTTAGTACTGCTATATGTACTACATTAGCTTCGTTTTTTCTCTTTTCTTGCTCATCTCAAGATGAGATTTTAAATGGAGAAAACGATGGGAATATTGCAATAGAAGAGTTTCTATTGAGCAATAATGAGCAGTCTGTTAACTTTAACATTAACTATGAAGTAACTTTCGGATACAAAATAACATTCGAAGTATATTCTGAAAATCCTTATTCTATTGATAACCTGGGAAATATAACAAAATCTTCTATAAAACCAATTATGTCGGCATTAACTGATGATAATGGTGATTATAAGATTTTGAGAAAGTTACCTGGTGGAGTTAAAGAGGTATACATCATTTCTGATTGTGCCGGTGTGCCATCTATCCTTTATGGAGCTATAGTGAATGGAGAAGTAACTCCTAAACCTTTTGAATTTGACCTTTCTAATATTAATACATCTTCTTCAAGATCAAAAGCTTTTTCGTATACTAAATTGGGCAACTGGAACTCTTTAGGAAAACCTGATTATATTGATGACAAAGTAAACTTTTCATTAAGTTCAAATGAGTATAAATCAATATCTTCTATACTTCGTGAAAAAAGTAAAGTTGATAAAAAGTATACTTCTCAAAATTCAATATTTGTAGAAAACGATACAGAAATATGGTTAAGTATAGTAAGCGATAAATCTTCATATAATAACAGCATAAGTTATTACTGCTACAATAATAGTGTAGAGAAGAATAATATAAAAGAGATTATTGCTTTTCCTTCTACAAAAACTTATAGTTTGCTTAACGGAATTAACTGTGGTGATTATATTAAGTTGAAATATATGGATCCAGTAACAGGTAAAATGTCTACTACATTTCCAGCAGGAACAAATATCGGGTTTGTATTAAGAACAAATGCTTTCAATAATGGAACAGTGAATTCAGGAAATTCACAGTATTACTTAAATTCTTCTTGGAATGAGGAGAAGAGAAATAAAAATCATTGTGCTGTTTTCAAAACACCAAATAATAATATTATTCTAGGATTTGAAGATATGAATAATGATGGTCCTTTTGGTAATAATGATTGTAATGATATTTTAGTTCATTTTAAATCTTCATCTTCTAATGCTATCGATAATATACCTCAAATTAATGATGATAAGGATGATATTATAGTTGAAGAGACAACAAAAGCTGTTCGACCATTATCTGATATTATTGAATCGGTTAAGAATGACAAAGTTTTAAAAGATCTATTTATTTATACTAAATCAAAATTCAGAACAGTAAATGGTTCTGTTGTACGAGTAAATGACGAGATATATGTTGGCTCAAGAAATGATATAAAGAGAGTTTTATATTCTGACTTTTCTAATTTGATAGATTATATTAAAACTAATGTCTTTGTTTCAGTATTCGACTTTTTCTCAAGAGCTGACGATACAAAAAAACCTCATTTAATGCGAACAACAGTTAAGGAGATGGGAACTGGAGATGAAGTTGATGAATCCAAATCTAGAGCAACAGTAGTATTATTAGGAAATGATGTATGTCCAGCTGATGTTGTTAAAGAGTTGATTTACAAACATAAAGAAGAACTTGCTAATGGAACTTGTATTAAGTTTAGTATGTATGTAGAATTTGAACCTGAATCATACAATGATTTTGTTAAGACTATAGAGATACCTCCATATACTCCATTCATTGTAAACAAGTAGCGAGTTAAAAATATAGATATATAATAAAAAAGGATACCTAATTAGGTATCCTTTTTTATTTAAACTGATAGAAGTTTATTTCTTTAAAGCAGCAATGCTCTCTTTAAGAGTAGCTATTTTGCTTTCAGCATCTGCCTGTTTTTTTCTCTCCATCTCAATAACTTTCTCAGGAGCATTATTCACAAATTTTTCATTGCTTAATTTCTTCATAACGCTAGCCAAGAAACCTTCTTGATAGTTTAATTCAGCTTCAAGTTTTTTCAACTCATCTTCTACATTAATAAGGTCACCAAGAGGTATGAAATACTCAGTTGTGTTAACCATAAATGAAGAAGTTCCTTCAGGTTTAGCATCAATAACAGTGATAGATGAGATATTACAAAGTTTTTTGATAACTTCTGAGTATTTCAATACTTCAGTATCTGCACCCATAACTTGAAGCTCAAGAGAGTCTTTTTGAGCTATATTCTTTTGAAGACGGATAGTACGAATGCCACTTACAACCTCTTTTAGAGTGTTGAAAGATGATATAAATTTATTAGCATTCTCAACTTCACTTTCTGAATAGTTCTCAACTTGAGCTGTCATAATACTTTCACCCTCTTTTCTATCAAGAATATGTTGCCATAACTCTTCAGTGATGAAAGGCATGAAAGGATGAAGTTGTTTTAGCAACATATCGAAGAAGTTAAGAGTAGTTTCAAAAGTCTTCTTATCGATAGGTTGACCATATGCCGGTTTAATCATTTCAAGATACCAGCTTGAGAACTCATCCCAGAATAGTTTATAAACTACCATCAATGCTTCGCTCAGACGATATTTTGAGAATAGATCCTCAATCTCGGCAGTAGCTACTATAAGTTGGTTTTTAAACCATTCGGTAGCTAGAGCAGCATATTCAGGTTGTTCAATGTCAGCAACGTTCCATCCTTTTACAAGACGGAAAGCGTTCCATATCTTATTATTGAAGTTACGTCCTTGCTCACAAAGTGAGTCATCGAAAAGAATATCGTTACCGGCAGGAGCAGCAAGCATCATACCCATTCTAACGCCATCAGCACCAAATCGGTCAATTAACTCCAATGGATCGGGTGAGTTACCAAGAGATTTAGACATCTTACGTCCAATCTTGTCACGTAC
>JAEZKJ010000134.1 GCA_023415545.1 Bacteroidota bacterium | reverse complement strand
GTAAACCAAAAGGTTCATACAGTTCTTGAGAAATCAGGATTTTATAATCTTCTTGGAGAAGAAAATATATGTAGCAACATAAATGAAGCTTTGGAAAAAGCTGAAAACTATGTAAGAAAGTAGTTTATAAAAAGAGTTATTGTAACTCAGTATAAATAATGTAGGTAAATATAAAGTATACTTATAAAAATAAATGATGGTGTCCCAAAAGCCCGCTTTTAGGACAAGCAAACCCCGCCAGAGTACATTATGGCGGGGTTTGCTTTCTTTGTAAAATGACTTTTGAGGATGCCTCATTTATTTGTTAATATAAACTTTTTATTGTTCTCTTTTATATTCCAAAAATAGTTTCATAGATTAAATGGTGATTAGGCATATAAAATAAATCACCTATTCAATGAAGAAGTTCTTGGTATTATATAACATTTGAGAAGTATATCAATATAACTTCTTAATCACCTGATCATCTATATTAAAATAGTATATATTATCTAATAAGAAATGGAACATTTTATACCTAACTCTTCAACTTTCTTCCCTATCCTTTCTAACTCTTCAGCTGTGGCTTTACGAAGATCTTTATTGGGAGTTTCCCTATCAATGGTATATATCATTACTTGACTAGGAGAAATATATTTTATCTTCTCCAACCATGGATCAACATAGTAATCACCTGTGTTATCAACACTCTTTCCACCGGTAAAACCTTTCATAAACATGGTCTGTATGATGCACTTACCATTAAAGGCCTTCATATTTTCAATGATGTTATCAACATCATATTTACATGATGGACGATCGACTTCATTTATATAATCTTTATCGACAGTATCCAACTTAAGTATGTTATTATCTACTTTACAAAGAGCCTCAAAAACTTTTGGTTTATGAATGAAAGTAGAGTTACTTAAAACAGAGACTTTAGCATTAGGGAAATATTTATCTCGAAGTTTAATAACATCATCAATGATTTCAGGGAAATCAGGATGAGATGTTGGTTCACCATTACCTGCGAATGTTAGTACATCAGGAAAAGGTCCATTGTTTTTCATCTCTATAAGCTTTGCTTCAAGAGCCTCTATTACGTTTTGGCGTGTAGGTAATTTCTTCTTTGGACGATGATCGGCATTATATCCACATTCACAATATATACAATCGAATGTACAAAACTTACCATCTTCGGGAAGAAGATTTATACCTAATGAAACTCCAAGTCTACGACTTTGTATAGGTCCAAATATTGGTGAAGGGAAAATTATAGTAGACATAAATACCTATTTATATAACCTTTTCAAAGATATAACAATTATCTATTACAGATTATTGGTGCAATTAAAATTTATAACATAACATTATGTTGATATCACTTTTTACATTACCAATAATCAAATCATTTGACGAACCTATATTGTCACGATTAAAATATAGTGTAGATGCAAACTTACCATAAAGAGTTATATTTTTGAAAATTGAATATTTAATATTTATAGCTCCTCTAAATCCTTTATAGTAAAATGAAGGAATTGAAAATGCATATTTTACTGCTTTTTCGTAAAGAGAAATTCTTGCTTCATAACTATCAGTATTGAAGTATGCACAATGAAGATATAACTCAATAGGTATTGTTGATAATTTGATGTTAGCAGATTGTGATATTACAAACCCTTTACTGCTTGGTTTATCTTTATAATTCATCAAACAAGCTTCGAGTGTAGTTGTAGAAGAAAAAACAGTGTTAATATCCCAGTTAATTTGCAGTTTGGCTCGTCTTTGAATATATGGAATTACTATTTTATCACTATTGGAAGAGTAATTTTTATATTTATCTTTCTGTTTATATCTTATCAACAATCTCAGTTTATTTATCGGTGAATAAACTGTTTGTAAATTGAAATCATATCCATTGGTTCCATACTTTTCAACCATATATTTTTTATTGGGAAAATAGAACATATCACCATATCCACTTACTTGCAATTTATCTAATATGTTGTATTCCATACCAATATAAACTCCACTTTCATTTTGAACAGTTGATCCTTCGCTTACTGAATTGGCATAAAGACTTTGATATTTTGCATCATAAAACCTGTTCATAAGTATGAACCTCATTTTATAATTCGGTGAATAACTAAACATATTTATTGTAGCAATAGCACCATTTTTATCTACAGCACACTCTCCTGAAAAAATTATTTTCTTTAAGAACAACTTATAATTAACACCAACATTATAAAACTCTTTTCCTCGTGGATAGAATACATTATAATATTTATAATCGGGATTCAACAACTTGTTGAAAACATTATAAACAGCTGTTATCCCACATTCAAAATATGTACCATTATATGATAAATTAGTACCTATCAAGGAATTAGATAATCTATTTTTCTTTTCAAACTCATTAATTAATCTATGATATCCATCCTTTTTCAACGATGTTATAAACATGCTATCAACAATACCATCCATATTTCTATATGATGCAAATAGATCAATATCTATCTTTTTGGATAGTTTATAACTCATAGCTATACCCTGAAGATAATTGTATTCATCAGTTGAAGAGTGTTTCTTAATTCCCTCTTTCCTTCTTTCTATAGTATAAAGTGCAGAACTTTTTCCAAAAAACATATCCATGTTAATAACCATTCCATAACCATAGTTTACTCTATAATTTCCAATAGCTAAGCTATTTATTCTCTTAATATTTTTCATTAGAAAATATATGGAGTAAAAGTCATATCCTTTTTTATTATCTTTGGAAAAGAGAGGTTCTCCAAAATCTTTTTCACATGTTATTCCAAAAATCACTCTTTGACCATAAGTAAATTGATATCGTATGTTATTATAGAAATTACCACCTTGATACCTTTTATCAACATCATTTAAATAGTATCCTTTCCTGGTATAAAGAGGAATGTCAACTCGTGTTGATAACTCACTTTTACCATACTTGAATAAATTTTTAAGTGTAGGTAAACCTTTCTCTTTTTCAGCACTTTGAACATAAACATAAGGTAATAACATCTCTATTGTTTGCCTGTTGATATCTTCAATTAAAAATAGTTCTTTACTACTCAACATTGGTCCATATCTATATATGTAATATAGTATGTTTTCAATTATTTGATCTGTTAGAAAAGGAAACATTTCCAGTTCATTCTTTGTGATGGTATTTAAATTTAAAGGATTATCTTTCAATTCCTCCAATTCTTCATAAGTATTACTTAAATAATTAATATTATCCTCATCATCATTAATAAGTTGCTGCTGTATATCCTCATAATTATTTTGAGACGATACTTTATCAATAATCAAACTAGTTGATATTAATATAATTGCAAATGTTTTCAACAACCTATTCATAGCTGTTTATAATTGAGTATATTTTTCTTAATAAATGGCTTAAAAAGTAACATGAAACATTATTCTTACTATTTTTGTATCAAGATGAAAAAGCATATAATAATATTGTTATTTATCTTGTTTGCTAACGCCTTAAATAGTTATTCGCAACAGGTAGTATCAACAGGAAATGGCTTTCGTGTAACAGCAGAGGTTATTAATGGAGATACTATCCCATCAATAATGTTACCCAATGTTTATATCTTTAAGCCACTGGTATTTAAGAACAAACGTGAGCAAAAAGAGTATTATAAACTAGTTAGAGATGTAAAAAAAACTCTTCCTCTAGCTAGAGAAGTTAATAGAGCAATAATTGAAACCTACGAATATTTAATAACTATACCTAATCAAAAAGATAGAGAAAAACATCTAAAAAGAGTAGAAAAAGGACTTAAAGAGCAATATACTCCAAGAATGAAAAAACTCACTTTCGCTCAAGGAAAACTCTTAATAAAATTAATAAATAGAGAGACTTCATCATCATCTTATGAATTAGTAAAAGCATTTATTGGTCCTTTTAAAGCTGGTTTTTATCAAACTTTCGCATCATTGTTTGGAGCAAGCTTAAAAAAAGAATATCATCCTGATGGTGAAGATAAATTGACAGAGAGAGTTGTATTATTAGTAGAGAGTGGTCAATTATAAGATAATTATCTATTTTTCATCATCTTTGATGCAAATTCCCAAAGGATTATACCAGTAGTAACAGATACATTTAAAGAATGTTTAGTTCCATACTGAGGAATTTCAACACAACCATCACATTTATCAACAACTTCTTGTTTAACACCTTTAACTTCATTACCCATAATAACTGCATACTTTTTATCACAATCCAATTGTAGTTTATCAAGCATTGTACTGCCTTCAACTTGTTCTATAGATAGAACAGTGAAACCATTATTATGTAGTTCATTTACAGCATCAATAGTATTTTCAAAATATTTCCATTCTACACTATCTTCAGCACCTAAAGCAGTTTTATGAATTTCGGCATTTGGAGGAGTAGCAGTTATGCCACATAAATAGATCTTATCAACAAGAAAAGCATCAGATGTACGAAATACTGAACCTATGTTGTGCATACTTCTTATATCATCTAAAACCACAATTAAAGGAAGTTTCTTAACTTTATGGAATTCTTCAACAGTAAGTCTTTGTAAATCTGTAATCTTTAATTTTCTCATTTCTATATAAAATATTTGTGCAAATATAACCAAACTAATTCACATTAACATGTTGATATGTGTTGAAAACCTGTAAAAAGCTTGGGCATATATTTTCATAACTATTTCTTGCTTTTGTTGTTATAATATATAAGACCGAATTAAAACCAACATTACAAATAATTTAATCATAACTTAATAATCATATATCAACACTTTTTTATCAGCTTTTTTCCTTAAAATAGAGGTAAAGTTTTTAACTTTGTTACATATTAACAGAATGTTCATATAGTATAGAAACATATATAAATCAATGACTTTGCATGTTAGTATACTATTAATATTAGTGATATAAATGATAATAACTTCAAAAGCAAGAAAATCCTTTTTTTTTTAATAACACTATTAACAGGCTATTATCATTAACATAAATATCTTCTATTTTTAAAAGAATAAAAAATATATATAATGAATAAAGAAGAATGGTTGATAAAGGGATATGTTTGTGAAACCATTGATGAAACTATTGACCTTAAAGAGGAAATACACAGACTATGTAAAGAGAAAAATGCTGTTATATTAGCTCACTACTACCAAAGAGGTGAAATACAAGATATAGCTCATTATGTTGGAGATTCTTTAGCACTTGCTCAATGGGCTTCAAAGACTGATGCTGATATTATTGTTCTTTGTGGTGTACATTTTATGGGTGAAACAGCAAAGATACTTTCACCTAACAAAAAAGTCATTGTACCAGATTTAAATGCTGGTTGTTCACTTGCTGACAGTTGTCCTGCAGATAAATTCACTCAATTTGTTAAGGCTCATTCTGATCATACTGTTATATCTTATGTAAATACTACTGCTGCCGTTAAAGCTGTAACTGATGTTGTGGTAACATCTACTAATGCTAAACAGATTGTAGATAGCTTTCCTAAAGATGAAAAGATCATTTTTGGTCCAGATAGAAACTTAGGTAATTATATAAACTCTATAACTGGTAGAAATATGTTGTTATGGGATGGTGCTTGTCATGTTCATGAACAATTTTCAGTTGAGAAGATAGTTGAACTTAAAAAAGAGTATCCTGATGCAGATATTTTAGTTCAT
Organism: Bacteroidota bacterium; assembly: GCA_023415545.1. Lineage (GTDB taxonomy): Bacteria > Bacteroidota > Bacteroidia > Bacteroidales > Bacteroidaceae > Phocaeicola. The sequence goes on along the minus strand of JAEZKJ010000134.1, from coordinate 222 downwards.
CCTGAATGTAAAGGAGCTATAGTGAAGTTGGCAGATGTTGTTGGTTCTACTGCAGCTCTTTTAAAGCACGCTGTGAAGAGTAATAAGAAACATTATATAGTTGCCACTGAAAGTGGTATTCTTCATGAGATGCAAAAACAATGCCCTAATAAGGTATTTATTCCTGCTCCACCCGAAGATTCTACTTGTGCTTGCAATGAATGTAACTTTATGCGTCTAAAT
>JAEZKJ010000081.1 GCA_023415545.1 Bacteroidota bacterium | reverse complement strand
GGAGTGAGGTTCAAGCCTTTCTCTATTTTTATCTCGAAAGATAGCATTGACCCATATATTGCCTATCGTCTTATTGAGCCTGGTTATGAGAGTTGGCAGGATATGAAAATATGTCAACGTAATCTTTCTGACTTCAATGAAGATGAGATTTTAAAAACTGATAGAAATGGATGCATCAACTGTCACTCATTTCATAACTATTCACCTGAAAATATGCTGATCCATTATCGTAAACAGGGTGGGGGAACTCTATTTGTTGATGGTGATAAATTAAAAAAAGTTGATTTTAAAGCTATCGCTCCTAATAAACAAGGTGTATATCCTATGTGGCATCCGTCGGGTAAATATGTGATATTTTCTTCTAACTCAACAGTTCAAAGTTTTTATGTGACGGGTAAAGATCCTCTTGAGGTTTATGATACTGATTCGGACTTGATACTGTATAGTGTAGAAGATGAAAAAGTAATTACAGATAATCGTCTTTGTGGTGATTCACTTTTACAAACATTCCCAGCATGGTCAGCCGATGGGAAGTCATTATATTACTGTGTAGCAAAACCGGTTAACAGTAGCGAAAACGTTGATAGTTTACATTACTCATTGTGTAGAGTTAGCTTTGATGAGGCTACGGCAACTTTTGCTGATAAAATTGATACGCTTATTAATGCCGAAAAGGAGAATAATAGTGTCTCATTTCCACGTATATCTCCCGATGGTAATTATCTTCTATATACACGTTCATCTAATGCTACATTCCCTATTTGGCACTCGGAAAGTGATCTTGAGATGATTAAACTCGATGATGCTTCAATGGTTGATGTTTCTTCTCTTAATAGCAAAGCAGCTGAGAGTTACCACTCATGGTCGTCGAATGGTAAATGGATAATTTTTAGCAGCCGTCGCCTTGATGGGCGTTATACACGCCTGTTTATAGCTCATTTTGATGGTAATGGAAAATTCTCTCGTCCTTTTTTATTACCACAGCAGACGCCGGAGCATAATGTGATGAGATTGGAGTCATACAATATACCCGAGTTTATCAAATCACCGGTTAGATTAGATAAGAAAAAGGTTTTGGAACTGTTCAAATAAGGAGGAATATATTATGAAACTCAGTATAAAATCTATCAAGAACAGTAAGAATCATTATCTACTGTTTCTTATCATGTTCGTTGTAATTTATATATTCTATTCACAAATATTTCCTTACAGATTATGGAGAATGGAAGAAGATAACTTTTTTGTTTTAACTTCTGATTTTACTAAATCTGTTCTCACTTCACCGGCAGGAGTAGCTGAGTGGATTGGATTATGGCTAGTACAATGGTATAGAAATGTCATTGTAGGCATATTGATTCACTCAACATTGTTGGTGTTATTAGGCATAATCTCTTTCTTTACTTTTAAAGAGAATAAATTATGTGGAGGTCTGTTGGGAGTGGCTGCTTTACCTGTTGCTGCTACAATTGGAGCTTCTTTTTATGGACATTCACCTGTTATGATTGTAAGTCAAATAGTTTTTTGGGCTGCTTTATTGTTGTTTTATAAGATAAAAAATTCAACATTACGCATAATACTATTTGCTTTTTTACTACCAATTTTATTTTTTTTATTGCCTGGAGGAGTGTTATTGCTTCTCTATATAATCATAGCTATTAGTGAGTTGAAATCTAAAAATCGTTCATTAATGAGCTGGTCATACGCTATATTGACCTTAATTGCGGTCTCTTTACCTCTGTTATGGAATTTACTATTCTTTGAACCTTTAGCTATTCGTTATTCAATGTTCACTAATGCAACGGTTCCAAATTGGCTGACAATATTACTCTTTTTACCAGCCATATTCACTTTATTCAGTTTATCTAAAGTTAAAGAGATACCTTTTTATTGGAGTTATATTGGTTCAACCTTTTTACTTATCATAACTAGCACTATATTGAGCCAAAATAAGGTGTTCAAAAATGCTGAAGAGAGTTATCATTTGGAATACTTGGCCGAGAATAGAATGTGGAACAGAATTGTTAAGAGAGGTATGGGTGATGAACAGAGTCTTTATGATTTGCGTATGAAATACTCGGTTTTGAGTCTTATAGAATTAAATAAGTTACCCGAATTACTATTTTCGCTCCCTATTACTCCAATGTTTGAGTACTCATACCAATCTCCCAATAGCCGTATGACTTATGGATTTAACAGCCGATTTTATAAATCGCTTAATTTGACCAATGAAGCTATGCGATTCTTTTTTCAGGATGCATGCATGTCCGATTATGGTATGAATTTCCGAGTTATACGTAATCTAGCACAATGTGCCAAGATTAGTGGAAATGATGTTCTCGCTCGTAAATATCTCTCAATATTATCAAAGAGTAATCAAGATACTAAAGAGTTGGAAACATTTATAAATGACAAAAGAGAAGAAAGTCCACATTTACCACAGTTGTTCCGTTCGTCAACAGATATAAATACTATCAAACGAGTTATATCAAGCAATTACTCCACCACATCTATAAACGATTGTTTGCTATGTTATCTTCTTATTCAGAAGGATCTTAAAACCTTTGCTCAAGTTGCATCTTTCTGCCTTACTACACCTGAATTAGTACGTGGCTGTTATAAAGAGGCTGCTCTGCTTTGCAAAATAAACAATATACCTTGTAACTTGGATATAAGCGAAGAAGCTTTGAGGGCATATGACGATCTTATGAAAATGATGAATATTGGTGATAGCGAGGGTATTGAAAGAAAATTTGCCGGTAGCTATTTAAGATATTTCTTTTCGGAGATTGAAGTAAACAAGTTATAGGACTATTATATGAATAAGGCTTCGAAATAGCATATTTTTCAAAGAAAATTTCCATTTGATAAGTTATAAGTTAGCCTCAAAGTTTGAATTTAACTTTAAGGCTAACTTCAGTTTTACCGGTATATTTAATTGTAATAATGAATTTCAAGTCAGCATTATTTTTCGATGCTCTTTGCTAATTCCTCTTCCCTTATAAAATCCATATTATTTAGCAATATAGTCTCTTTTGTTAGCTCCGGTTGGTTAGTACGGAAAATAAGAATTCCTCTACCATCAAGCAAAAAAGAATATAGATAGGAGATGTTTATCCCTGCAGAATGAATTCTTGAAATTGCATCTGCAGCACATCCTGGTTTATTATCAAGTCTTAGCGCAAAAACTTCAGTTAGGTTAGCTTGAATGCCGGCCTCTCTAAGCATCTTTACAGCACGCTCAGGCTCGCTACAAATAATTCTATAAATGCCATAATCAGTTGTATCGGCTATTGTACTTGCTACAATCTGTATCTTTGCCTCTTTAAGTTGTTGTAATACCTTTATAAGTGTACCACTTTTATTCTCAATGAATATTGATATCTGATTTATTGTCATAATTTTCTCTTTTAAATTAATGCGTAATTCTATTATCAACAACTCGTTTTGCTTTTCCTTCACTTCGTGGTAGCGAACCTTTGGAAACAAGTTTCACATATGGTGTGACAAGGATCTCATCTTTAAGTTCTCTTGTTATATTGCGTGTTAGAGACTGCAAACTACTATAGTCATCAGTGAAGAGTTCATTAAGTTCTACTTCAATAGTCATGGTATCATTAATATCTTCTTGGTCGAGAGTAATAAGATAATCACTACCCAACTCTTTGTATTTCATTAATACTTGTTCAATTTGCATTGGGAAGATATTTACTCCTTTCAATATAATCATATCGTCGGAGCGACCTTGAATTCGAGCAAGTCGTTTATGATGACGACCACAAAGACATTCACCTGGAAGTATGCGAGTAAGGTCGCGCGTACGATAACGTATCATAGGCATTGCCTCACGGTTTAATGTGGTAAGAACTAATTCACCAACTTCTCCCTCGGGTACAGGCTCAAGTGTAACAGGGTCAATAATCTCTACAATATAGTAATCTTCCCAAATATGCATACCATTTTGTTCTGTACACTCAAAAGCAACACCGGGACCACACATCTCCGACATACCAAAGGAGTTATATGCTTTTACCCCAAGCATCTGCTCAATTCGAACTCTCTGTTCATCACTATGAGGCTCAGCGCCTATTGCAAGAATACGTAGTTTAAGGTCACGAGAAGGATCAACACCTTCTTCCTTCATAACTTCATAAAGACGCGAAGCATACGAAGGAATAGCGTGAAGACATGTTGTGCCAAAGTCCTTCATAAACTTAATCTGTCTTTTGGTATTTCCGGCACCTGCAGGTACTGTCAGCATTCCCAAACGTTCGGCACCATATTGCATTCCAAGTCCTCCCGTGAACATACCATAACCGGAAGAGTTTTGAAAAACATCATTTGGACGCATGCCAACCATGTACATACATCTGGCCATAGCATCGGCCCAAGCATCTATATCATGCTTTGTATGAAGAATAACTGTTGGGTTTCCTGTTGTTCCACTCGATGAATGTAGACGAATACATTTATCTAATGGTACAGCAGCCATTCCAAATGGATATGTTGAACGAAGATCATCTTTTGTTGTAAAAGGGAATTTTCGTATATCGTCGAGTGATTCAATACTTTTAGCCGAAAGATTTAGGCGCTCGAAGCGCTCTTTATAAAAAGGAGAGTTCATGCAATGAGTAATAGTACTCTTCAACTTTTCAAGTTGAAAAGCATTAATCTCATCACGACTCATTGTTTCAAGTTGTTTGTGCAGATACATCTTTTTTCAGTAATAGATTTTTAACAAAATTAAATAAGATAATTCATTTCACAATATAAAATCTCTTTTTTTGATTAATTACATAACGAAATTAGATAGCGTTGAGCATATATAAGAATTTATGCATGCATTAATCATTTATATCATAATGTTTTTATGCTTAGTGAAAAAGATGTCATATAGTTAACAACAACAACAATTAATTACAGAAAAAAATCTTTATTTATCTAATAGGGTGGTTCTTAAATTGAAATAAAAGAGCTATCTTTGCACCATTTTTCGGATAAATACTATTATTTTCACTTATTTATGTTTAAGATTTTCAAAGGTTTTCCGTTAGTCGAAGCCTATCAAGAGTTGAAGAAAGCCCGTAGATTAGATGCAAGTAATACAACGGGCAGAGTAATAAAATTGAGCATAGCAATAATAGTTGCTTTAGCTTTATGGTTTATGCCTATTGATTCATTTGGGATAGCAGGGTTGACAGTAATTGAACAGAGATTGATAGCAATATTTGCTTTCGCAACACTTATGTGGGTTCTTGAAGCAGTTCCGGCTTGGACAACATCAATGGTTGTTGTTGCTATACTTCTACTTTCTGTTTCCGACAGTAGCATATGGTTCTTAACTGAAGGTATTCCTCAAGAACAGTTAGGACAGATGGTGAAGTATAAATCGATAATGCACTGTTTTGCTGATCCTATCATCATGCTTTTCATTGGTGGATTTATACTTGCTATTGCAGCGACAAAAAGTGGACTTGATGTTCTTCTAGCTCGTGTGATGTTGAAACCCTTCGGAACTCAATCACGTTATGTGTTGTTAGGATTTATTGTTGTTACAGGAGTATTTTCAATGTTCCTAAGTAACACTGCAACAGCAGCGATGATGCTTACTTTCCTAACACCAGTATTAAAAGCTTTACCAGCTGATGGTAAGGGAAAAATAGGTTTAGCTTTAGCTATTCCGGTAGGTGCAAACATCGGTGGTATGGGTACTCCAATCGGTACTCCTCCTAATGCGATAGCATTGAAATATCTAAACGATCCTGAAGGCCTTAATTTAAATATCGGTTTTGGTGAGTGGATGAGTTTCATGTTACCTTACACAATTTTAGTTCTTTTCATCTCTTGGATTCTTCTTCTTCGACTATTCCCATTCAAGGCGAAAACAATAGAGTTGAACATAGAAGGTGAGGCTAAAAAAGATTGGAGATCGATAGTAGTGTACATAACATTTGTTATAACAATGTTACTATGGATATTTGATAAATTCACAGGAGTAAACTCAAACGTAGTAGCAATGATACCTGTAGCTGTTTTCTGTGTAACAGGTATTATAACAAAACGTGATCTTGAAGAGATCAGTTGGAGTGTTCTTTGGATGGTTGCAGGAGGTTTTGCTCTTGGTGTTGCTCTTCAAGAGACAGGATTGGCTAAACATCTTATCGAAGCAATTCCATTCGATACATGGCCACCAATATTAATGATCATTGGTTCTGGTCTTATATGTTATGCTATGGCGAACTTTATCTCACATACTGCAACAGCAGCTCTGTTGGTACCAATTTTAGCTATTGCTGCAATAAGTATGAAAGAGAATTTAGAGTCATTTGGAGGTGTTTCAACTCTTCTTATTGGTGTTGCTATGGCATCTTCGGTGGCAATGATTCTTCCTATAAGTACGCCTCCTAATGCTTTAGCTCACGCAACAGGTATGATAGAGCAAAAAGATATGGTTAAGGTTGGTATTATTATTGGTGTTATAGGACTTGTTATAGGATATTCAATGATGATCGTTCTTGGTTCAAATGGACTGATTTAATAAGATTAATATATTTATAATTCAATAAAGACCGGGTCAATTTCAATTGATCCGGTCTTTTTATTTTTATCTCAATCTATTTATATAGTATTTTCGATATATTTTATATATCATCATTAACATATTCCTGATTTGAACTGTGATTTATCCGTTTCACACTGTGAAACAGATAAATCACAATGTGAAACGGATGAATAACATTGAAAATCAAACTTTAGTCTTCGATAAAAGAAGAAAATATTATAGATCAATTAAACTATTTTTCAAGGAAAAAGATATTAATATTCTTGTTTCTTATATATTTTCAACGACTCAACATATGAACAATCAAAGGTGATAAATGTTTTTATATTTGCTATTAATGCAATAACTATTATATGTTTGAGTCACTATTTGATATTTTAATCAATATTGATAAATATGCTCTATATATTGTCAGTGAGTATAACCTGTGGACCTATGCGATACTCTTTGTTGTGATATTTATAGAGACAGGAGTCGTAATAATGCCTTTTTTACCCGGTGATTCTCTTCTTTTTGTTATAGGCTCTATTTCAGCACATCCTAATTCTCCACTTGATATTAATACCCTTGCTTTAGTTGTGTTAGTTGCAGCTATATTGGGTGATACATGTAACTATTTGGTGGGACACTTTTTAGGGAAGAAACTGTTTTCAAATAAGAATTCGAAGTTCTTCAAACAAAAATATCTGACCAATACTCATCGGTTTTTCAATAAATATGGTGGTAAAACAGTAATTATAGCACGTTTTCTTCCTATAGTACGTACCTTTGCACCTTTTGTGGCCGGTATGGGAAGGATGCATTATTTCAGTTTTATGATTTATAATATAGTAGGTGCTTTTCTATGGAGTGTAGTATTTTGTTATGGTGGATATCTATTTGGGGATATACCTCTTGTACAGAATAATATGAAGCTATTCATTATTATAATAATGATAATATCTTCCGGAATTCCTTTAATTGAATTCTTATTATCAAAAAAATCTTCTAAAAAAAAATCTTCTAACGTTTAGCAGCGATATACATACCCGAGATGATGAGTAAAGCACCGGCAAAAGCCATTAGTGTGAATGGCTCATCAAGGAATAGGAAAGAACCAAGTAAAGTAGATAACGGGTTTAAATATATATAGTTTGTAGCTTTCATAGTGCCAATATGCTTTAATACTACGTTCCATATTGCATAGCAGGCTAAAGAGGCTATTACACCAAGGAAAAGTAAGTTGTACAATACTTTGGGCTCCAATATTACACTTAATTGTATATTATTTGGTTGGAAAATAAATACAGGAACTATGGTGAGCAACCCATAAAAGAAAATTTTACGTGTAATGAAGTTTGTATCATATTTATGAAACATCTTTTTCATTATAAGACTATAAAAAGCCCAACTTATAGCTGCCGATAGGGCAAGGAAATCGCCTAAAGGTGATAATTTTAGTATAACACTTCCGTTGTATACCACTGCACCCATTCCAATAATTGATATTATAGAACCAATTATAATGTTCCGGTTAGCATGAGTGTCCTTATCAACAAGTATAAATAGAAGTGTTGTAATAAGTGGGGTAGTGCATACTATGAAAGATACATTAGTAACAAGTGTATGTGCTATTGCCGTATTCTCTGTGAGAAAATAGATTGAGCCTCCGGTCATTCCTCCAGCCATAAGTAAAAGCTCATCTTTCCAAGATTTAGCAAAAACTCTTTTATGAGAAATAAAACACATACCTATATATGCAATTATAAAGCGTAGGAAGAATATTTCTTGAGGTGAAAGACCACTATTTATTAAAACTTTAGTTGAAATAAATGTTACTCCCCATATTGAAACTACAATAATGGCTATAATATGGTAAAATAGATTGGTTTTTCCCTTCATCTTAATTTATATAACTCGATTGCTTAATCTTTGTATTGAAATAGTTTTGTCCTAAATCCAACTTTTAACTCTCTATTTTCTTATTAATAACATATATTCATCGTAATCAATATATCTTCCTCCCATAGATTTAAGATGAGGCGTTTCCATTTGGCAATCAATGATAACACCACCATTATCCTGCATATAATTTGCTAAAGCTACCAGTGCCAATTTTGAAGCGTTTGATTTTTTACTAAACATGCTTTCTCCAAAGAAACTTTTGCCGAGATTCACACCATAAAGTCCTCCCGCTAAATTTTCTTCTTCATCCCATACCTCCACGCTAACAGCGAAACCCTGTTTATGAAGTTCAATATATGCATTTTTTATGTTCTCAAAAATCCATGTTTCTCCTTTGCGCATCTCACTACAATTCTCTATTACCTCATTAAAAGCTTTGTTAAAGCTAATGGAGTAATTAGTGTTGTTTATGAAGTTACGCATTGAATGCGATATATGAATCTCATTTGGGAATATTACAAATCTTTTCATTGGACAGAACCACATGAGCATATCCTCTTCTTGTGGCCAAGGAAATATACCATTCGAATATGCCAAAATGAGTCGGTCGATAGTAAGGTCTCCCCCCACGGCAATAAGTCCGTCGGGGTCACCATAATGTGGATCAGGAAACGTGCATTTTTCTGTTAATAGATAAACAGCCATTAAATATCAAGTTTCAATTCTTTGTCTTTAAGAACAACTATTGCATCACCCCCATCTTTAAGTTTACCAAAAAGTATCTCTTTAGTAAGTATTGATTTAAGCTGTGATGTTATAACTCTCTCAATCTCACGAGCACCATACTCTTTTGTAATACCACATTTTAAAATGTGATTTATAGCCTCATCACTTAGTTTTAAAGATATATGTTTAGACTGCAATTTTTGTGCTAACTCTCCAAGTTTCTTATTAACAATCTTCATAGCCATTGTTTCGTCCATATCATTGAATGTCACTATTGAAGATAGACGATTAAGGAATTCAGGTTTGAATGTCTTTTTAACTTGTGATAGCATTGCGCTTCCCATGCTGACATTCGAGTTAAAACCAACTGATGCCTGTTTGGCATGTTGAGCACCTGCATTGGATGTCATAATAAGTATCACATTACGGAAGTCGGCTTTGTGACCTTTGTTATCCGTTAGTGTGGCATAGTCCATTACCTGAAGAAGTATGTTGTATATATCTGAATGAGCTTTTTCAATCTCGTCAAGAAGAAGAACACAATGTGGAGTCTTCCTGATTTCATCGGTAAGCAATCCTCCATCTTCATATCCCACATATCCTGCCGGAGAGCCTATAAGTTTAGCAACAGTATGTTTCTCGGTATACTCACTCATATCGAATCTGACCAACTTAATACCTAGTTCCTTAGCTAACACTTTAGCTATTTCTGTCTTACCAACTCCTGTTGGACCGACAAAAAGTAGAGAGGAGATAGGTTTATTATCATCCAAAAGTCCAGCTTTAGATAGTTGTACAGATGTCACAATCTTTTCAACAGCTTCATTCTGTCCGTAAATCTTTGTAAGTATTCTCTGTTCGAGTGAAGCAAGACTCTTGTTCTCATCAGTTTTTAGTTCAAATGAGTCAATGCGACATATTTTAGAGAGAATGCGATTAATTATATCTTTTCCTACCGGTTGAACTTCACCGGCTACAGGATGCAGTTGACGATATGCACCGGCTTCGTCTATAAGGTCGATAGCCTTATCAGGAAAGAATCTTTCATTTATATATTTATCGGCCATTTCAACAGCATACTCAATCACACCTTCATCATATTTTACTTTATGAAAGTTTTCGTAGTTCTCTTGCAATCCTTTAATTATAGTTATAGTTTCACTTGTTGAAGGAGCTAAAATTTCGATGTTTTGAAAACGACGAGCTAATCCTTTATTCTTAGTGAAGTATCTATTAAATTCTTCATAAGTAGTAGAACCTATGAATCTTATAGATCTCTCTTCAAAGTAAGGTTTCAACAAATTCGATGCATCAAGAGAACCTTCCCCGGTTTGCCCGGCGCCAACAAGATTGTGTATCTCATCAATATAAATGATAGAGTTCTCTTCGCTGGCCACCCCCTTCATAATTGATTTAAGTCTTTTCTCAAACTCTCCTCTATATTGAGTTCCGGCTAAAAGATTGCCTAAATCTAAGGAGTATATCTTTGTTCCTTTTAAAGGTTCAGGCACAGCACCTTTTTCAATCATAGCAGCCAGTCCGTATGTAATACTAGTCTTCCCTACGCCAGGCTCGCCTATGTGAAGAGGGTTGTTTTTCTCTTTACGGCAAAGGACTTCCATTGTACGTTCTAACTCATTTGAACGTCCAATTAAAGGATTATGGTCATCAACATGGTCATTAAGACAAGTAACCATCTTTTTCCAATCGTTTTTAGTTGACAAGCGCGATTCTGAATCCTCTTCTCCGTCATCTTCATCACTATCCATGTCATCAATCATATAGATTAACACCTCTGTAGGATCTACATTAGCTTCTTTTAGATAATAATTGAGGTTAGATTCTTCTATGCTTGACATAGCTTGAAACAACATGCTGCAAGTTATCTCATCTCTTTCCGAATTATTAGCATTTCTAAATGCCATGTTTAAAATTTTCTCCAAAAGGAATGAGCACTGAGGAGTATAAGCCTCACTTCCATCTATGCAATCTATCTCTTTCTTTACATAGGTGTTGAGCTTCATTTTAAGTAGTTCAATATCTGCTCCACACTCATTAAGTATTTCACAAAACTCTTCATTCTCCAAAAATGCTAACATCACATGCTCGGGGGTAATGAATTCGTTTCGAAGTTGTGTGCCAATAATTACAGCTCTATTGATAATCTCCTCGCACAATTTATTATATCTGATTTCCATCTATTTACTCTTTTTCTACTGTTAATTTTAAAGGAAAGCCATTCTCACGGGCTTTTTTAGAAGCTTTATTGGCTTTTGAATGAGCAATATCAAAACTGTAAATACCTGCTACTCCTTTACCTTCTTTATGAACTGTTATCATAATATCATTAGCTTCTATTTCTGTTTTACCAAATATTGTTGTTAAAATCAGAACTACAAACTCCATTGTGGTAAAGTCATCATTATGAAGAATTACACTATATCTACTTGGCTCTTTAAGATTTGTATTTTCTTTTTCCTTAACTGTTGAGTTAGTCTCCATAGTTCTGTATATTTATCATTAATAGGTTACAAAGTTACGAGAAAGTTGCTACTATATCAATTATTAATAGAAAATAGATAAATAAAAAAAATCTTTTAGATAATAGGAACATCATATTAAAATAACCACTACATTAGAGAAAAATTTCCGTAATACATTTTTTTACATAAAATGAGTGATCTTTAAAACATTAAATCATAATTTAATTAACGATGACAATATGAAAAAGCAGATAAAATTCAGCTTAGTTTATCGTGATATGTGGCAATCTTCAGGCAAATATCAACCTCGCAAAGACCAGCTTGAAAGAGTAGCCCCATTAATAGTAGAGATGGGTTGTTTCGCAAGAGTAGAGACAAACGGAGGTGCTTTCGAACAAGTTAACCTTCTCTATGGTGAAAATCCTAATAAGGCAGTAAGAGCATTTACAAAATGCTTTAATGATGCCGGTATTCAGACTCATATGCTCGACCGAGGTTTGAATGGTTTACGAATGTATCCTGTTCCTGCCGATGTTCGAAAACTAATGTATAAAGTAAAGAAAGCACAGGGTGTAGATATTACCCGAATATTCTGTGGACTTAATGATGTTCGTAATATTATTCCTTCTATAGAGTATGCCAATGAAGCTGGTATGATTCCGCAAGCAACTCTTTGCATCACCTTCTCGCCTATACATACTGTAGAGTACTATTCGGAAATGGTTGATAAAGTTATTGAGGCCGGTGCAAAGGAGATTTGTTTAAAAGATATGGCAGGTATTGGCAGACCGGGAATGTTGGGTCGATTAACTAAAGAGATAAAAGAAAAACATCCTGATATTTTAATACAATATCATGGACATATTGGTCCGGGACTCTCCATGGCTTCTATATTGGAGGTTTGTAATAACGGAGCAGATATTATTGATGTGGCTATGGAACCTCTTTCATGGGGTAAAGTTCATCCTGATGTTATTTCTGTACAAGCCATGCTTAAGGATGAAGGTTTTGATGTTCCTGAAATAAACATGAAGGCTTATATGAAGGTTAGAGCCATGACTCAGGAGTTTATCGATGATTTTCTTGGGTATTTTATGGACCCATCAAATAAAATTACTTCATCTCTTCTTTTAAGTTGTGGCTTACCCGGAGGTATGATGGGATCAATGATGGCAGACCTTAAAGGCGTACATTCAGGATTGAATTTAATTTTAAAAAGTAAGGGAGAACCTGAATTGAGCATTGATGATTTGCTTGTCATGTTGTTTGATGAAGTAGAATATATTTGGCCAAAATTAGGATATCCACCACTTGTTACACCATTTAGTCAATATGTAAAAAATATTGCTTTAATGAATATTATGTCTATGATTAAAGGTGAAGAGAGATGGACAATGGTTGACAACCATGCTTGGAATATGATATTAGGAAAAGATGGAAGATTACCGGGAAAGTTGGACGAAGAGATCATAAAGATAGCAAAAGAAAAAGGTTTAGAGTTTACGGATGTAAATCCGCAGGATAACTATCCCGATCAATTGGATGAGTACATCAAAGAGATGGAAGAGAATGGTTGGGAAAGAGGCGAAGATGATGAGGAGTTGTTTGAATTGGCTATGCATGATAGACAGTATAGAGATTATAAGTCGGGTTTAGCAAAGAAGAGATTCGAGCAAGAGTTAGCTGATGCCAAAGATAAAGAGATGGTAAAAGCGGGAGTCTCATTAGAGGATATTCAAAAACTTAAAAGAGCAAAAGCTGAACCTATTTCTGCTCCTGTGGGAGGAAGAATTATTTGGGAAATAGATGTTGCTGCACAATCCATGGCACCATTTGTTGGACAAAAATTTAATCCGGAGGATACTTTTGCATATATTACAACTCTTTGGAATAGTAATGATAAGGTTCAAGCAAACTTCAAGGGACGCATAATAGATGTATGTGTCAAACAGGGAGAAGTAGTTCGAAAAGGAGATATCTTAGCATTCATAGAGAGAGAATAGTTTCAATCTTTACATAGAAAAAGTCATTTCCATCTTAAATGGAAATGACTTTTTTCGTTTTCTATTGTTATATATTTAAACAATAGGAGATGAACGATAAAGAGAAGAAAAAACTATTGCCAAGAGATATCAGTTGGATGTATTTCAATAAGAGAATTCTTCAAGAGGGAATGCGTGATGCAGTACCTATAATGAACAGAATGTTTTTCTTAGGAATATATTCAAATAATTTGGATGAGTTTTATAGAGTTAGAGTAGCTTCACTAAACAGGATTGTAGAGTGTGATTCTAAAGTTGTGCAACGAAAAGAGAAAGAATATACTAATGAAATATTAAATGAGATAAATATTCTTTATAATATATACTCTATTGAGTTTGAAAAAGCTATTGAGGAGGTGCATAAAACACTTGCAATTAATAACATATTATTTCTTAGAGAAGATGAACTTGATGAGCAACAGAAAAAATTTGCTTTTGACTATTTCGAAAATAATCTAAATGGTTTTTTTTATCCTATTTGGCTTTCGTCAATTAAAAAAATAGGTACAGCAGATGACGAGAATATTTATCTTGCCATAAAGATGAAAATGCCATCTGCTAATGGTAAAATAAGTAGTGATTACGCAGTAATAGAGGTATCTGTTAAGGATAAAAATAGATTTATACTGCTACCTGAAAGGGATGGCAAAAGATGTGTTATATATTTGGAAGATATAATCCGTTTCTGTTTGCCATATATTTTCCGAGGAACAGGGACATGGGGATATGAGGCATATTCTTTTAAGTTTACAAAAGATGCCGAAATGGAAATTGATAACGATTTGCAAAGTGATATCCTTCAAAAAATATCAAAAGCAGTAAGTACTCGAAAAGGAGGAGAACCTCTGAGAATCCTTTATGACTATACAATGCCTGAGGATCTTTTAAAAAAAGTGCTGAGTAAGTTTGATAAAAAAACGCTAAAAACAATAAAAACCTCAGGAAGATACCAGAACCATAAGGATTTTATTCATTTCCCTAAATTAGATGATAAAAATTTGTATTACCCTATATGGGAACCAATTTTAAAGATAGATTTATTTGAATCGGAATCCATTCTCAAAAAAATTAAAGAGAAAGATGAGTATATACATTTGCCATACCACAGTTTTGACTCATTTGTCCGACTCCTTCAAGAAGCATCAATAAACAAAGATGTAAAAGAGATAAAAATATCTATATATCGTCTTGCTAGCGACTCGAAAGTAGTTGGGGCTTTAATAAATGCTGCAAAAAATGGAAAGAAAGTTACTGTTGTTATTGAACTATTTGCACGCTTTGATGAGACATCGAATATAAACTGGTCGAAAACAATGCAAGAGGCCGGTATTAATGTTATCTTTGGTGTGGAAGGAATTAAAGTTCACTCAAAAATTTTATATATAGAGTTTAAAAAAGGGGATAATATTGGGTGTGTTAGTACAGGCAATTTTCATGAGGGTAATGCTAAGTCATATACTGATGTAATACTCATGACGGCAAAGAAAGAGATAGTAAAAGAGATAAAAAGCGTATTCGATTATATTGAAAAACCTTATAAAAGGGCTCATTTCAAGCATCTGCTAGTATCACCTAATGAAATGAAAGGCAGATTGATTACATTAATAAACAGTGAGATTAAAAATCATTTGGCAGGTAAAACGGCTTATATAAAGATTAAGGTAAATAATCTCACAGATACAGATATAATAAAAAAACTCTATGAGGCTTCGAGCAAGGGTGTAAAGGTTGATATGTTAGTTAGAAGCAATTGTTCACTCATTACCGGAATTGAGGGAGTTAGCGACAATATAAAGATAATAGGTATTATAGATAGATACCTTGAGCATGAAAGGATCTTTATTTTTGCTAATGATGGTGATGAGAAAGTATATATCGGTTCTGCCGATCTTATGCCACGTAACTTGGAACATAGGATTGAAGTCTTGGCTCCTATATATGATAAAAAGATTAAACTAGATATGATAAAAGTTGTGGATTTTGGACTGATGGACTCTTTACAGGGAAGAATAGTAGATGGAACGGGAGAGAATAGATATCAAACAGATGTTGATAATATAGAATTCCGATCACAACAAGCTCTGTATATTTCGTATAAAAATGAAAGTAAATCATAATATTTATAATTATGGGAAAAACAAATTATGCTGCAATAGATATAGGTTCTAATGCAGTAAGATTATTAATAAAAGGGGTTGATAATGATTTTGGTGAAGAGGTCTCTTTTAAAAAGTTGATTCTTTTAAGGGTAGCTTTACGTTTAGGATTCGATGTGTTTACAAACGGACGTATATCGGATGATAAAGCTACAAAACTAAAAAGATTAATGAAAGCCTTTAAATTGATGATGAAGGTGTATGATGTAAAGAAGTTCAAAGCTTGTGCAACATCTGCTATGCGTGATGCTGTGAATGGTGATAAAATAATTAAAAAGATTGAAAAGAGCACAGGAATCGAGATTGAGATAATAGATGGAAGTAAAGAAGCAAATATTATATTCAACAATCATGCTCAATGTCACCAAGACAGATCAGGAAATTTTCTTTATGTCGATGTTGGTGGTGGTAGTACAGAATTGAATATGGCTGTAGATGGACGATTGGTTTGGTCAAAGTCGTATAATATAGGTACTATACGAATATTAACTAACAGAGTTGGTGAAGGTATAAAGGAGAAACTGGATGAAGATTTAAAAAAAATAGCAGAGGAATATCAAACAATAAATCTTATTGGTTCGGGAGGTAACATCAATAAACTTTATAAAATGGTTGACAAGAAAGATAAAAAACAGAAGAGAATAGCGGTGTCATGTGTCAAGAAAATTTATGAAGAGATGAAAGTTATGAGTATTGAAGAGAGGATGGAAAACTATTCTATGAAGGTAGACAGAGCAGATGTCATTGTCCCTGCTTGCGAAATATTCTTGGCTATATCTGAGGCTGTAAAAGCACAATATATACATGTTCCTACTATTGGTCTTTCGGATGGTATTATAGATATCTTATATGATCAAGATAGATTAATTGATGCATGATTATTCAATTCTTTATTATTTTTTATTTATAAATTAATATTCTTTTCAAAAAAACTTTTAAAAGAAAATTTCTTAACTACCTTTGTTTGAACTTAACTAATAATAATATATATAATATTATGTCACGAACAGTAGGGCATATATCGCAAATAATAGGGCCTGTTGTAGACGTCTATTTTGAGGGTAAAGATATTGATTCAAATCTTCTTTTACCAAGCATTCACGAAGCTTTAAAGATAAAACGAACAGATGGCAGAACGCTTATCGTTGAGGTATCCCAACACATCGGTGAGGATACTGTAAGAACAGTTGCTATGGATAGCACTGATGGACTATATCGTGGTATGGAAGTCATACCTACAGGAAGCCCAATTACTATGCCTGTCGGTGAACAAATCAAAGGTCGTTTGATGAATGTAGTTGGTGATGCAGTTGATGGGATGGGAGAGTTAAGCAAAAAAGATGCTTTCCCTATTCATCATGATCCACCTAAGTTTGAAGATTTATCTACATCCCAAGAGGTACTATATACAGGAATAAAAGTTATTGATCTACTTGAACCATATAGTAAAGGTGGAAAGATAGGTCTTTTTGGTGGTGCAGGAGTTGGAAAGACTGTACTTATCATGGAACTTATCAACAATATCGCTAAAAAGCATAATGGCTTCTCTGTATTTGCCGGTGTAGGAGAGAGAACACGTGAGGGTAATGACCTTTTGCGTGAAATGATTGAATCGGGTGTTATCCGATATGGTGAAGAGTTTAAAAAGAGTATGGAGAAAGGAGAATGGGATCTTTCCAAGGTTGATCACAAGGAGTTGGAGAAATCACAAGCTACTTTGGTTTATGGACAGATGAATGAACCTCCTGGAGCACGTGCTTCTGTAGCACTATCCGGACTTACTGTTGCTGAAGCTTTCCGTGATGGCATAGGAATGGAAAACGAGAATAATCATGAACACAGAGACATACTTTTCTTTATAGATAATATATTCCGATTTACTCAGGCCGGCTCGGAAGTGTCTGCACTACTGGGACGTATGCCTTCTGCAGTTGGTTATCAACCTACTTTAGCCACTGAGATGGGAAAGATGCAAGAACGAATCACATCAACTAAAAATGGATCTATAACATCTGTTCAAGCTGTTTATGTTCCTGCCGATGACTTGACTGACCCTGCTCCTGCAACAACTTTCAGTCACCTAGATGCAACAACTGTACTAAGTCGTAAAATAACTGAACTTGGTATCTATCCGGCTGTCGATCCATTGGAATCTTCATCTCGTATTCTTGACCCTCTTATTGTTGGTGAGGATCATTATAATGTTGCCCAAAGAGTTATTCAGATTCTTCAACGTAATCAAGAACTTCAGGATATAATCTCTATTCTTGGTATGGATGAACTATCTGACGACGATAAAAAGATAGTAAACCGTGCTCGTAGAGTACAAAGATTCTTATCACAACCTTTTACCGTAGCCGAACAGTTTACAGGATTAAAAGGTGTGATGGTGTCAATTGAGGATACAATAAAAGGATTCAAAATGATACTCGATGGAGAGGTTGATTATCTTCCTGAGCAAGCTTTCTTAAATGTTGGAACTATTGAGGATGCCATGGAAAAAGGTAAAAAACTGCTCGAAGCAGCAGAAAAATAATATATGGAAGGGTTGCTGAGTTTGACTATAGTATCTCCTAATGGAGTGTTATTCGAGGGTAAAGTAAAATATATACATTTACCGGGTGTCATGGGACAATTTACTATTTTGCCTCTTCATGCTCCACTTATTACGCAACTTTGTAAGGGAGTAATAACTTTTTATGAAATAGATACAAAAAAAGAGATTGATATTAAAGGCGGATTTATAGAGGTAAAACACGATGTAGTTTCAGTATGTGTTGAACAATAAAATAAACGCTTATGGAATTTAAATTGACAAAGAGGTTTTTCATTATTCTGGAAACTGTTTTTATCGGAATATGTGCTTTAGTGGTTTATGGCTTTATTAAAATAGTAATGCCTGAACATTATTTTGAATTCTATCCGTTTATTCCTATATACTTTTTAGTATTTGGTATATATAGCATTTTTATGTTCGATAAATGCAGAGAACAAACTCCGAATAAGATATTAACTGCATATCTGGGTATTAAATTTTCAAAACTGTTGTTATCCATAATAGTACTATTGTTTTATACCTTAAAAGTTGATAAACACGACGAGGACTTTGTCTTAGTTTTTTTCCTATTCTATCTATTGACTCTTATTTTTCATAGTACTTTATTCATTTTGTATGAACTTAGTTTAAAGCGAAATAAAAAGAACAAAAAATGAACAGACTTAAATATTTTTTTATAATTCAAATATTTTTATTCCTCTTTTTCCCAATATCTATGAATGCAGATGAGGAAGAAGGTAATATAAAGAATGAAAAAGTTGATGCTCGTGAAATTGTTCTTGGCCATCTTCAAGATTCATATTATTGGCATATAACCTCATGGGGAGATAGTGAAATAATAATACCACTTCCGGTGATCCTTTATAGTAGCAGTAGTGGATGGCATCTGTTTTCTTCATCCCATCTCGTTCATAAGGGTACAAGTTATAAAGGCTTTTACATTGCACAACAAGGGGAATACGCTGGTAAAATAGTTGAAGAGAATAAACAAGGTGAGATTACACGACCTTTTGATATTTCAATCACAAAAACTGTATTAGGACTTCTTATAAATAGCACTATTCTGATTTGCATAATCTTATATACATCATTATGGTATAGAAAAAAAGATCCTAGTTCCAATTCACCCAAAGGTTTTGTAGGATTTATGGAATTATTCATTGTTTGGGTAGAAGATGATATAATCAAGGCATGTATTGGTAAAGATTACAAAAGATATTCTCCTTATCTTCTTACAGCTTTCTTTTTCATATTTGTAAACAACATAATGGGATTGATACCTATTTTCCCTGGTGGCGCCAATGTCACAGGAAATATAGCTGTAACATTTGTGCTTGCGATATGTACATTCCTAGCTGTAAACATATGGGGAAATAAAGAGTATTGGAAAGAGATATTGTGGCCCGATGTACCTATATGGTTAAAATCGCCTGTTCCATTTATGCCATTAATTGAATTGTTTGGAATATTTACAAAACCTTTTGCCTTAATGA
The DNA here is from genome assembly GCA_023415545.1 of Bacteroidota bacterium. GTDB lineage: Bacteria > Bacteroidota > Bacteroidia > Bacteroidales > Bacteroidaceae > Phocaeicola. The sequence continues at coordinate 12,317 of JAEZKJ010000081.1, read as the reverse complement.
TTCGTCTTTTTGCAAATATTCTAGCCGGTCATGCCGTTATACTAGCTTTTACCAGTATAATATTTGTAACTGTTAGTTTAGGACCTTATATCAATGGTGGAATGACTTTCGTTTCTTTCATATTCTCAATTTTTATGGATGTTGTAGAGTTACTTGTTGCTTTCATACAGGCTTATGTATTTACAATGTTATCGGCAGTATTTATTGGATTGTCTAGAATTGAGGTAAAAGAAGAACATAAAATATAATTATAGATAAATTTAAATAATTAAAAAACAAAGGTTATGTTATTATCAGTTTTATTACAAGCAGCGACAGGTGTTGGATTAAGTAAAGTTGGTGCAGCTATAGGTGCAGGTTTGGCTGTTATAGGTGCAGGTATTGGAATCGGAAAAATTGGTGGCTCAGCTATGGAAGCTATAGCTCGTCAACCAGAAGCTTCAGGCGATATTCGAATGAGCATGATTATCATTGCAGCCCTTGTTGAAGGTGTAGCCCTCTTTGCTTGCGTTATCTGTTTCCTTGCACTTAATTAATAAATAATATGTCACTATTAGTACCCGATAGTGGGCTACTGTTCTGGATGATACTCTCATTTGGAGTGGTTTTTGTTATACTTGCCAAATATGGATTCCCCGTCGTCCTCAAGATGGTGAATGATAGAAAGGCATATATAGATCAAGCACTTCATGTGGCAAAGGAAGCTAATGCACAGTTGGACAACTTGAAAAAGGAGGGTGAATTAATCATAACAAAAGCACACGAGGAGCAGCTGCGCATATTAAATGAGGCTGTAACTACTCGTGAAAAAATTGTTCGTGAAGCAAAAGAGAAAGCAGAAATTGAGTCTTCAAAGATCTTGGATGAGGTTAAGAAGCAAATTGAAGCTGAGAAACTTGATGCTATTCGTGAAGTGCGCAGACAAATTTCTTCTCTCTCAGTTGATATTGCAGAGAAAGTATTGCGTAAAAATCTTGAAAACGAAAAGGAACAGACTGCTATGATTGATAGATTGCTCGATGAAATTACTGCGTCCAAAAACTAACTTATTATGTATTTAGGAATAATATCTGTTCGTTATGCAAAAGCTCTTTATCAATATGCTCTATTGACAAATGCTGAGGATAAAGTGTATAGAGAGATGCTTACATTAAAGGAGAGTTACTCGAAGATTCCCCAATTGGCTCAAACTATCAATAATCCGGTGCTACAACCATCTATAAAAGAGAAACTTTTACAAGAGGCTGCTGGTGATGATGTTAGTAATGAGTTGAAGCGTTTTATCTCGCTTGTTCTTGAGCAAAAAAGGGAGTCAGTGTTTTTATTCATGATAAATTCCTATTGCGACATTTATAGAAAGAAAAAGAATATCTGCACGGCAAAACTTATCACCGCTTACTCGGTAGCCGAAGAGGTTGTCGAGAGAATAAGGAAAATTGTTGTCGACACAACAAAAGGTGAATTGGAACTTGTAAATAGTGTAGATTCTAACATAGAGGGAGGATTCATTTTTGAAATAGGTACTTACAGACTTGATGCTAGCGTGGCTACTCAGTTACGTAGGATAAAATTACAGTTTGTAGAGAAGAATAGGAGAATAGTTTAATTTATAGAATGGTATGTCAGATAATATAAGACCAAGTGAAGTCTCAGAGGTGTTGCTACAACAGCTTAAAGAAATTGATACCTCTTTAAAGTTCGATGAGGTAGGTACCGTGCTTCAAGTAAGTGATGGTGTAGTTCGTATTTATGGATTACTTAAGGCTGAGGCCAACGAACTTCTTGAATTTGAAAATGGTATCAAGGCTATCGTGATGAACCTTGAAGAGGACAATGTTGGTGCTGTACTTTTGGGCCCTACAGATAAAATTAAGGAGGGCATGATAGTTAAACGTACCAAACAAATTGCCTCTATAATGGTAGGTGAGGGTATGTTGGGTAGAGTTATCGACCCACTAGGAGTACCTATAGATGGAAAAGGTATGATCAGTGGTGAACGTATTGAAATGCCACTTGAAAGAAAAGCTCCGGGAGTTATTTTCCGCCAACCTGTAAACCAACCTTTACAGACCGGATTAAAATCGGTTGATGCTATGATACCTATTGGTCGTGGTCAACGCGAGCTTATAATTGGTGACCGTCAAACAGGAAAAACGTCTATTGCAATAGATACAATTTTGAATCAGAAATCAAACTATGATGCAGGTAAACCTGTATATTGTATTTATGTTGCCATAGGACAGAAAGCTTCTACTGTAGCCACCATAGTAAACATATTGAGAGAACGTAATGCTTTGGATTACACTATCATTGTTGCAGCTACTGCTGCTGATCCTGCCGCTCTTCAATATTTCGCTCCATTCGCCGGAGCAGCAATTGGTGAGTATTTCCGTGATACCGGTCGTGATGCCCTAGTGGTGTATGATGATCTTTCAAAACAAGCTGTAGCGTATCGTGAGGTGTCTCTGATTTTGAAACGCCCTTCAGGTCGTGAGGCTTATCCGGGTGATATATTTTATCTGCATTCTCGTCTTTTGGAAAGAGCAGCAAAAATAATCAATCAACAGGAGGTAGCTGAACAGATGAATGACCTTCCCGAAAGTTTGAAAGGTAAAGTAAAAGGTGGAGGCTCACTAACAGCATTACCAATTATTGAGACTCAAGCAGGTGATGTATCAGCATATATCCCTACCAATGTTATCTCTATTACTGATGGTCAGATTTTCCTTGAAGCCGATCTATTCAACCAAGGATTTCGTCCGGCTATAAACGTTGGTATCTCGGTATCTCGTGTTGGTGGTAGTGCTCAAATCAAGAGTATGAAGAAGATTGCAGGAACTCTTAAAATTGATATGGCACAGTATCGTGAGTTGGAGTCTTTCTCAAAATTCAGCAGTGATATGGATAAGGTAACCGAGATGGCTATTGATAGAGGACGTAAAAACAATCAGCTTCTTATACAACCTCAATATTCACCTATGCCCGTGGGTGAACAGATAGCTATTCTTTATTGTGGAACAAAAGGACTTTTGAGAAATATATCTATAGATAATGTTATACCATTTCAAACTGCATTCCTTGAGGAGATGCGTGCTAATCATAAAAGCGATGTTCTTGAACCACTTGCTTCAGGAGTTGTGAATGATGAAATTACAGCTATTATCGAAAAAGTTGCTTACGAAATATCTCAGTTATTCATAGTAAAAAGCTAATCATGTCATCATTAAAAGCGGTAAAAGATAGAATAGCTACGGTAACAAGTACTAGGAAAATTACTTCGGCTATGAAGATGATAGCTTCAGCAAAGCTACACAAATCTCAATATCTTATTGAGAACTTGCTTCCCTATGAGAGAAGGCTTAATAGAATACTTATAGATTTTCTCGCATTCAGTAGAGATGAACAATCAATATTTACAGAGAAGAGAGAAGTAAAGAGTGTTGGTATTGTAGTATTTTCATCGAATACAAGTTTGGTTGGTGGTTTTAATGCTAATGTAATTCGAAAGGTAACCGGATTGCTTGAGGAGTATAAAAATCTTGGCTTCGAGAATATTCATGTATATCCGGTAGGGAAGAAAGTTGCTGAAGCATTAAAAAAACTAGGCTTTAAAATTGAAGGAGATTTTTCAAATCTTGCCGATAAACCATCATATAATGAAGCTGCTGCTCTTGGTGAAAAGTTAATGCAACAGTTTAGAAAGAAAAATGTTGATAAGGTGGAGCTCCTATATCATCATTTTAAAAGTACAGCTGTTCAAATACTAACTCGAGAGGTGTATCTTCCTATTGAGTTGCCTCATGTTGCCGAACAACACAATTCGGATATGATAGATGACTTCATTATTGAACCCACAGGGCAAGAGATAATGGATGAACTATTGCCTAAAGTGTTACTTATCAAGATGTACACCGTTCTTTTGGATTCGAATGCTTCCGAACATGCTGCACGTACAATGGCTATGCAGCTTGCAACGGATAATGCAAATGAACTACTTCAACAACTGAATCTGCAATATAATAAAACGCGTCAGCAAGCTATTACTAATGAACTTCTTGATATTATAGGAGGATCATTTAAATAATATCTTTGAGTAATATTTTTGTTACAAATTATAATTGATTATAACTGAGGATAGCCTATTTCACAATCGATAGTGTAATGGGCTATTTTTATGCCATTTTTTCAATAATGAGAAGAGAATAAAATTCAAGGAAATGTATTAACTTTGCATAATAATTTAAACGAATATGAAATCTGACATTGAAATAGCACGCAGCATCGAGTTGAAGAAGATTAAAGAGATAGCGACAGAGGTAAATATTCCCGTTGATCACATTAGTAATTATGGTCGTTACATAGCAAAGGTAAATGAAGACCTAATCGATGAGGAGAAAGTTAAAAATAGTAACTTGATTCTTGTTACTGCTATCACTCCGACAAAAGCCGGTATAGGTAAAACTACTGTATCTATCGGATTGGCTTTAGGACTTAATAAATTGGGTAAAAAAGCTATTGTTGCACTTCGTGAACCATCTTTAGGTCCATGTTTTGGAATGAAGGGTGGAGCTGCAGGTGGAGGATATGCTCAAGTACTGCCAATGGATAAAATTAATCTTCATTTCACGGGAGATTTCCATGCTATTACATCTGCTCATAACATGATTTCTGCTCTTCTCGATAACTACTTATATCAAAATAGAGATAATGGTTTTGGCCTCAAAGAGGTGCTTTGGAAAAGAGTTCTTGATGTCAACGACCGTTCACTAAGATATGTTGTTACAGGATTAGGTCCAAAGACAAATGGTATAACTCAAGAATCAGGTTTTGATATAACTCCTGCTTCTGAAATTATGGCAATATTATGTCTTGCCAAGGACGAGAATGATTTGAGAAGAAGAATCGAAAATATATTATTAGGATTCACTTTCGATAACAAGAAATTCACTGTTAAGGACCTTGGTGTAGCAGGTGCAATAACTGTTCTTTTGAAGGATGCTCTATCTCCAAACCTTGTACAGACAACGGAGCACACAGCAGCTTTTGTGCATGGTGGCCCTTTTGCTAATATCGCTCATGGATGTAACTCTATACTTGCAACAAAACTGGCTATGACATTTGGTGATTATGTAATAACTGAAGCAGGTTTTGGTGCAGATCTTGGTGCCGAGAAATTCTATGATATAAAATGCCGTAAAGCAGATTTAAACCCTAAACTTACTGTTATAGTTGCCACTGCACGAGGACTTAAAATGCATGGTGGTGCGGAACAAAGTAAGATTAAAGAACCTAATATGGAAGCTTTGAAGGGTGGTATGGCAAATCTTGACAAGCACATACGTAATCTTAAATCATTTGGTCAAAGTGTAGTTGTTGCATTCAACAAATATGCTGAAGATGTTGATGATGAGATAGAGTTTGTAAAACAACATTGCAATAATAAAGGGGTTGGATTTGCTTTGAACAATGCTTTCACTGATGGCGGCGATGGAGCTATAGAGTTGGCTCAGTTAGTAGTTGATACAATCAATGAACAACCATCTAAACCTCTAAGATATGCATATTCAGAGGAAGATTCTGTAGATATAAAAATATCTAAAGTTGCATGCAATCAGTATGGCGCAAGTATAATAACTTATAGTATGACAGCTAGAAAGAAACTTGCTCAAATACAGGAAATGGGTTACTCTTCATTCCCTATATGTATTGCCAAGACACAATATTCATTCTCTACTGATCCTAAAATATATGGAGCTGTAGACAACTTTGAATTCCATGTTCAAGATATAATCATTAATGCAGGAGCAGAGATGATAGTTGTAATTGCAGGTGAAATTATGCGCATGCCAGGATTGCCAAAAGAACCTCAAGCTTTGCATATTGATATTGTAAATGGTGAAATAGAGGGATTATCATAATATACTACAATAAAATATCGATAGTAATTTATAAATCTCACTTTTTATAATATTATTCTTCGATATAAAATAATAATGTGCCCCCAAAAGTTATTTATCTAACTTTTTGGGGGCACATCATATATAGCGGAAAGAAATTATATTTTCAATCCAATGACCCGTTAAGAGTAGGAACAAGTTTTCTATCTCCAAGAGTATTGTCAACTCTTGCTACATTCACCCAGAACTTATTCTCTCTAACCGATTCTATAGGATATACAGCTTTCTCCCTTGAATAACTATGTATCCATTCATTGGCTACAGCTTCATATTCAGGATGAGGAGCATTGACAAGAACGTTATCATCTTTACTTGCAATTCCGTTCTCAACCTCTTTTATCTCACTATAAATAGTATTCATTACGTCAATGAAGTTATTTAGTTCAGCAAGACTTTCACTCTCGGTTGGCTCAATCATTAGTGTTCCATGAACAGGGAAGGATAGAGTAGGGGCATGATATCCAAAATCCATAAGTCGTTTTGCTATATCATTCTCACTTATTCCACTCTCTTCATGTATTTTTCTACACTCTAATATCATCTCGTGTCCTACGAAACCATTAGCACCTCGATAAACTATGCCATAGCTATCTTCTAAAGAAGCAGCTAGATAGTTAGCCGAAAGAATAGCACATTGAGTAGCTCGTTTAAGTCCCTCTTCACCCATCATAGTTATATAACCATATGTTATAGGAAGGATACCGGCACTACCGAAAGGAGCTGCTGATACTTGATTAGTAGCGTCACCGAAATGAATATGTTTAGGAAGGAAAGGTACCAAATGTTGCGCTACACATACAGGTCCCACTCCAGGTCCACCACCACCATGAGGAATAGTAAATGTTTTGTGGAGGTTAAGGTGACATAGGTCAGCACCAATAGTGGCAGGATTGGTAAGAGCAACCTGTCCATTCATATTTGCACCATCCATATATACCTGGGCACCATAGCTGTGAATAATTTCACAAATCTCCATTATCTCTGTTTCAAAAATACCATGAGTAGATGGATAAGTTATCATCAAAGCAGCAAGCTCATCCTTATTCTCTTCAGCTTTTTTCTTCAAATCTTCAATATCTACATTACCCTTATTATCGCAAGCACAAATAATAGTAGAATATCCACATTGAACAGCCGAAGCCGGATTAGTTCCATGAGCCGATTCAGGAATCAATATCTTGTTTCTATGACCTTGTCCTATACTTTCAAGATAACTACGAATGATTTTCAATCCGGTATACTCACCGGCAGCACCCGAGTTAGGTTGGAATGTAATTCCATCGAATCCTGTAATAATCATTAGCTGTTCGCCAAGTTTTTCTATCAACTCCTTATAACCCAAAGCTTGATCTTCGGGAACAAATGGATGTATGTTCATCCATAGAGGATTAGTGATAGCTATCATCTCTATGGCAGGATTGAGTTTCATTGTACATGAACCAAGTGATATCATTGAGTGGGCAAGTGAGATATCTTTTCTTTCAAGACGTTTAATAAATCTCATCATGTCCGTCTCACTTTGATAGCTATTGAATACCTTGTGAGTTAGGAATTGACTCTTTCTTTTTAATTCTTTAGGTATAGAACTCTTCTCAGGAATATCTTTTATATCACTATATTCCTTCTCTGCAGCAACCGAGAATATAGAAAGAAGAAGATTAACATCACTTAAAGATGTGTTTTCATCAATTGAGAAACCTACATCACCATTGAAATAATATTTCAAGTTTATGTTTTTCTCAAGAGCAATGGTTCTAATTTTTTGAGGAGATACATTCCCCGGTAGCTCAAATCTGAGAGTGTCGAAGTAAGAACCGTTTTTCTGTTTATACCCTAGCTTAACTAAAGCCTTATTAAGGAAACATGTAATGCTGTTAATTCTTGAAGCAATATCTTTCAAACCCTCCGGGCCATGGTAAACAGCATAGAAAGCAGACATTATTGCCAAAAGAGCTTGAGCAGTACAAATATTTGATGTTGCTTTCTCTCTCTTAATATGTTGCTCGCGTGTTTGCAAAGCCATTCTGTAGCAAATCTTACCATACTTATCCTTGGATAGTCCTATTATTCTACCCGGCATATTGCGCTTATATTCATCTCTTGTAGCAAAATATGCTGCCGAAGGCCCTCCATAGAATAGAGGGATGCCTAGTCTTTGTGTACTTCCGAATACAATATCTGCTCCCCATTCTCCTGGAGGAGTAAGTAAAGTAAGAGCCATTATATCAGCATCGACAGCAACTTTACAGTTTGCATCGTGCGCTTTGTTAACAAAGTCTCTGTAATCCTCAATACTTCCACTAGCGTTAGGATACTGAATAATACATCCGAAAATGTCGGGAGTAAATTCTAATTCTTTGTAATCGCCAAAAATAATATTAATACCTTGTGGTATAGCACGCGTTTTAATAAGTGCATTGATTTGAGGGAAAACCTCTGAATCAACAAAAAGAGTATTTGCATTATCCTTTTGTTGCTGCCTGCTTCTTAAAGAGTACATCATTGTAGCAGCTTCAGCAGCAGCAGTAGCTTCATCAAGAAGAGAGCTATTAGCAAGTGGCATACCTGTTAAGTCACTCACAATAGTTTGGAATATCATGAGTGCTTCGAGACGGCCTTGTGATATTTCCGCTTGATAAGGTGTATATGATGTGTACCAAGCCGGATTCTCGAATACATTTCTTTGAATTACGGCAGGTGTAATAGAGTCATACCACCCGGTACCTATGTAACTTTTAAAAATCTTGTTTTTCTCTGCCATAGCATTTATATGACATAGAAACTCAGATTCCGATAATGGCTCATCAAGTTTTAAGGGCTCTTTCAATCTGATTTGTGAAGGAATTGTTTTGTTTATCAACTCCTCTAATGAGTTTACTCCAATTCTTTTCAACATCTCAGGAATATCACTCTTCCTAATTCCGATGTGACGGTCGGCTAACATCTCTCTTTTCATGATATTATATTAAAGATGAATAACTTATAACAAAGAATTTATCTGAAAAATGGGTTTTCACTCTTCTCAATGCCAATTGTTGTAGGAGCACCATGACCAGGGTAAACAACTGTTTCGTTAGGCAGGACAAACAGACGGCTGCAAATATGTTCCTTCAACTCATCAAAATTTCCACCTGCTAAATCTGCTCTACCAATACTACCTTGGAATAGAACATCACCACTAAATATACAATTCTCTTTCTTGCACCAAAATACCAGGCTACCTGGTGAGTGACCTGGTACATGTATGGCTTGAAGTTGGGTATTACCAAACTCGATTATATCCTCATCGTGTATATATTTACCAAGAGGTACCATTTGTTCCTCTAACTTAAAACCAAACATTCGTGTCTGTGCAGGAGCTTGTTCAAGCCAAAACTCATCTAATTGGCTTGCTTCAGCTGCTAAACCATATTCCTTTAACATAAAAGGATTTCCAAATATGTGGTCCAGATGAAGATGGGTATTCAATACATGCTTAACAGTAAGGTTATTACTTGATATATATTGTTTTAAAGCCTGTTTTTCTTCTTCATAAAAACATCCCGGATCAATTACAACAGCTTCATTACTACAATCTGAGAGAACGTAACAATTCACGGGAAACATGTTGAATTCAAATCTCTTAATTTTCATCTCTTTTAAAAATTAGCCATTAATCGGTACGTATACTACTTTTTTAGTTTCAAAAAACTCTTCACTGAAAACAGATTTCAAATCACTGATAACAACTTTATGTCGCACAGGAAGAGTTTCATTAGCTAACTCACCACCTTTAAGGCAGATAAGTCCATTAGGCAAAGAATTCATCTGTTTGTCACTTATATTTTTTCGTATAATTTTCATCAAATCACCCAATGGCATTACAGCGCGGCTGACAACAAAATCGAATTTTGATTTCTCTTCCTCAGCACGACAGTGTCGGAAAGTTACATTCTCAAGACCTATAGAATTGGCAACTTCATTAGCAACCTTTATCTTCTTTCCTATACTGTCTACAAGATGAAATTTACATTCAGGGAACATAATGGCAAGAGGAATTCCGGGGAATCCACCACCTGTACCAAGATCCATAATTTGTGTACCCGCTTTGAAATTAATAAACTGTGCTATACCTAAAGAATGGAGAACGTGATGTTCATATAAGTTCTCGATATCTTTTCTCGATATAACATTAATTTTACTATTCCAATCTATGTAAAGATCATAAAGAGCAGCAAACTGTTCCTTCTGCTTTTGAGTGATGTTAGGAAAATATTTTAATATTAATTCCATTTCTACTTTTAAAAAATTATTACTTTAACATATACTTCTCAATATCTGAATAAGGTAACGAAAGAATAATTGTACCAACAGAATATGGAGCTATGTCGTATTTATTGTAAAGGAAAGATATTTCATCTTTTCCAACTAAAAAATTGTCAGGTATATATATATCCGATTCATTTAGTATTCCTAAATTGTTAAGGTCTTGAATGTTGTTAACCTTAGCCTCTTTGTATTTATCAGATATAAACTCAATAAGTTTGTTAAGAAGCATTTCAGAGATAACCTTCTGCGACCCATCGATAAAAATATCATTATAAGTTAACAGAGCACCATTTTTTTCGTCAAAGTTCATCCATCTTCCCCATTCATTAGGGTGTGCACCACCTGAATATTCAAAAAATGTAGCTTTGACATTAAGTATATCTCCTCTTCCTTGCGAAATAAAGTTTGTAAGATTATACTCATAGTTATACCAACCAAGCACATTCTTTTCATCAGGATTACTCTTTATATCTTCAGCATATAGTTTACCCACCTCATTGTGGTACATTTTTATATATGCATTTTTGAAAGAGTCAACAGCCAATTTTACAGGCATGGATGTATACTCTTTACCTAAAAGATTCTCAATAATCTTTTGATTAATTTTCGAATCAACAGAATCTTTATTTGAGTTTATATATTCAAAATCAATGCTTATCTTACAGAAAGGAGATTCCGAGTTCTTATTAAGTCTTACAGAATCATCAATTTTAATCTCCTCAATGTTTGTGTCATTTTTCTTGTAATTTTCACAAGCTGCAAACAAAAAAAATGAAGATGCCATAAAGAATAATACTATATTTGCTATATTACTTTTTTTCATAACTAAATAATATTTTAAGTACTATTTTATTGTCACTTATACGTACAAATATAAAATAAGTTATTGAGAAACTATTTAAAAAATGACAAAATATAAATGCCCCTTTAGATTAATAATTTGAACAAATAGCATACCTAGTTAGTTATCAATAAAAACTAATTGATAGTATAAATATTATGAATAAAGTTTTAAAAAAGAATTACCCTGTTATAGGGATGCATTGTGCCTCATGTGCAACCCATATTGAGAAAGCTCTAAAGAGATTGGATGGAGTGGAATCTGTATCAGTTAACTTAGCTTCATCTTTATTGGACATATCATTCAATCCCGATATGGTAACTCCTGAAGATATGAAGAAAAAGGTTCAAAGCATAGGATATGACATTATTATAGATGAAGGAGATCCTTTAGAACAACAAGAGAAGATTCAGCATGAATATTATTTAAAACTTCGTAATAAGAGTATTGTTTCGTGGGTATTTGCAATACCTATAGCTGTTATGGGTATGTTCTTTACCTATTTAAATGGCATTAATATATTAATGCTTCTCTTTACACTACCGGTACTATTCTATTCAGGTAGAGACTTTTATGTCAACGCTTATCGACAAGCTCGTAACCTCACAAGCAACATGGACACTCTTGTTGCCTTAAGTACATTAATAGCTTTTATTTTTAGTCTTTTCAATACTTTTTTCCCCTCATTTTGGTTAAATAGAGGTCTTCAACCTCATGTATATTATGAAGCTGTAGTAGTAATTATCTCATTTGTACTTGTTGGCAAGTTGATGGAGGAGAGAGCAAAAGGAAAAACTTCGACTGCAATACGTAAGCTTATAGGACTTCAACCCAAAATGGCTAATGTAGTAGTTAATGGTGAGATAAAAGAGATGCTCATTACCGATCTTTCAGTGGGTGATATGATAAGTGTTCGTCCGGGTGAGAAGATTCCCGTGGATGGAGTTATTGATAAGGGAGAGACATTTATTGACGAGAGTATGATAAATGGCGAACCTATTCCTGTAGAAAAGAAAGCCGGTGATAATGTTTTTGCAGGAACGATAAATGAGAATGGAGCTTTTGTAATGAAGGCCGAAAAAGGCGGACGAGAGACAATGCTTGCTCAAATCATTGAAATGGTGCGAATTGCTCAAGGATCAAAAGCCCCTGTGCAGAGAATAGTTGATAAGATAACGGCAGTTTTTGTGCCTGTTGTACTAGGTATTGCT
>JAEZKJ010000003.1 GCA_023415545.1 Bacteroidota bacterium | reverse complement strand
ATCACGAGGTTTTGCCTTTGGCTGTTCATCAGGATAACCGATAGCGATAATATAACTTAACTTATAGCCATCTGTGATTTCAAGTCGATCAAGGAATGGCTTGTACTTTTCATCTGAATTGATTTGTCGAGCCGGACTCCCAAGGCAGACTGTACCTAATCCCATTGATTGTGCTGCTATCATGATATTTTCACTCATCAACCCTGCATTATACTCAGTCTCTCCATTTGGAGTACATATACAAATAATGTTTGGAGCACTATAAAACATGCTCTTATATTCATTCATCAATTTTGGATCTTCTACAATACGAATCTGCCACTGTTGACGATTTACAGCACTTGGTGCATTAATTCCTGCTTTGGCAATTACCTCTAATTTATTATGTTCCACAGGCTTGTCAAGGTACTTACGGATAGAACGGCGTGACATGATGGCATTGAGAACCGGATTTAGTTCCATTTCTATATCATTCTCGATATTACTAATTTTATCTGTTGGTTCATAACGCTTTAGTACCTTTCCGTCAGCAGAAATAAGGAACTTGGTGAAATTCCACTTTATATCTGAGTTTTTATCGTAGTTGGCATCACGCTTTCTAAACATCTCATCAAGCATTTTACCTCTCTGGTCGCTTTGGTCAAATCCTTCAAAACTTTTCTGTGACTTAAGATATGTGTAGAGTGGGTGAGCATTTGCTCCATTTACCTCAATTTTGTCAAACTGTGGGAATTGAATATCAAAGTTAGCTGTACAGAATTGGTGTATCTCGGCAATTGTTCCGGGAGCTTGTTCGCCAAACTGATTGCATGGGAAGTCGAGGATCTCAAAACCTTGTGTATGATACTTATCATAAATAGCCTGCAACTCCTTATATTGAGGTGTAAATCCACATCTTGTAGCTGTATTAACAATCAATAGAACTTTGCCCTTGTAATTTGCAAGAGAAACATCCTCACCGGCAGCATTTTTAACGTTGTAATCATACACGCTTTGTGCTGATATGGTCAGCACAGCCATTATAGCTATTAAGCTTAACAAAAGTCTCTTCATATTCTTCTTTATTTTGTTAGTGAGTATTCATTTTATATCATTGTGCAAAGTTTGTCTTCTCGGATAACCTTAGGCGCTGCCTTACCGGCAAGTATTAGCACCTTCTTTCCATTTCTATAAATATGAAGCTGGCGTGAGCGAACCACTGCAGTTACCTCTTTATCTTCCTGAATTGCATTCCAAAGGTTGTGATAAATTCCGTCCTCATCAAACAGTTTCTTTTGTAGGTGAGAACACATATTTGTTATATCAATAATCATAATATTTATCTTTTTTCTTTTATTAAGTCTATTTCTATTTACCGGTAAACAAACAAGTTTGCTTTTATTTTACTAAATATTGACTAATTAAACCATTAACACTAATTGAATATAGTTGATTTGTTTCTATAAATATTCTTTGGTCATAATAAGGTTTGTAGGAATGCAATATAAGAAAAATGGGTCAAATATATTTAAAAAGTGAATGTAGATTTAAGTAGTTTTTAATTTATAGAATTATATATACTACTTTTGTATTTTAATAATCGAGCATAGTCTAAATAGAGAGTATTATTACATGTCCACATTCCAATCACTAAATATAACATCGTCTTCTGTTATTCAACAATTAAATAAAATAGGATTCACTACTCCAACACCTATCCAAACAGCCACTATACCTGTTATTGCTGAGGGTAGGGATACATTGGCTCTTTCGCCTACAGGAAGTGGAAAAACCGGTGCTTTTATTATACCATTAGTTGATAGACTAATATTATCTGTCAATACTCAACACTCTTTTCCTTATGCTTTAATATTGGTTCCTACACGTGAACTTGCCTTACAGGTAGCTGATTTCTATAATAATTTTACCAACGAAATAGTTTCTGAATGTGTTACAATATATGGTGGAGTAGCCTACGAACAGCAAATAGAGGCATTGGCTAAAGAACCACGTGTAATTATAGCAACGCCGGGACGTCTTATCGATTTGATGGAACAGAAGAAAGTGGACATAAGTACAATACGTTACCTGGTGCTGGATGAAGTGGATCAGATGGTAGATATGGGATTTAGAGATGCAATTTATTATATTGCTTCTCAACGCAACTCTTCATCATGCCAAACTATATGTTTTTCTGCAACATTTGATGAAAATACTCAATCATTATTAACCCCATTGATGCAGCAGCCTGAAATAGTAAACCTGCTATCAACCAGCTATAATCTCAACAATATTACGCAAGAGGTATATATTGTTGAGCGAGCTATGATGAATCAGTTGATGTATCATCTTATTCGTCGAGAAAATCCTCAACAGGCAATAATCTTTACACGATCTCGAAAAATGGCCGATATATTTGCTCGTGAACTTTCGGAAGCCGGATTCCCTGCCGAAGCATTTCATAGTGATCGCTCACAAGCAGCTCGTGAATATATTCTTCAACGCTTTCGAAAAATTGAAACAAATATAATTGTTGCTACTGATGTTATGGCACGTGGTATAGACATTGATACCGTTACCCATGTTTTCAATTATGGGCTTCCACAAATGCCCGAATTGTACACACATCGTATTGGACGAACAGGACGTAATGGGCGAGAGGGGAAGGCCCTCTCTGTGTGTGAGCTGCAAGAGTTGGATTTACTTACAAATATTGAAAAACATATGAAGAAATCTATTTCTCGACAGCTCAATCATCCATTTGCTACAATGGCTGTTACAAAGGCATTAATGGAAGCAAATTCGCCAAAAGCAAAGAAGAAAAAGAAGAGATAACCTAGCTTTTATTATACTTTTTATAAAGTTTCGTCCAAGCTTTGATGTAGTTCTGCCATGCTTCTTCAGCATTGCCACCTGCTTCAGCATAAATAAGATAACAGAAGAGAGCTGCTCCTGACTCATCGCCATTAACGCCAAATTCAGCTAGGGCATGATTCATCTTCAATCTATCAATTTTATAATCAAAACCGGTTTTAATATAGTGTGCTTCAAAAGCACATGTGCCTGTCCAACTTCTGTAATAGCGTATATACTCTTCATCGCAATACATGAACCAATGATCTTCCTGTGATAAAGGTATATGTCCTTTTAAAATGATGTCCATGGCTATTGTTGGAATCTTGAAGTCGAAAGGTATATCTGTTATATCATTCCTACCTTCAGGCATAGGTTCAATATTCCAATCGTTTGCTGTAGCTATCTTACTTTTGTCAGGAAGAGGATCTTTACCTGTAAGCAGATTGTTGAAATTACCCAGTCCCAATTTCCAACGCATCATTGCACAAAAATGTGATATCTCTTCTTTCTCTGCTTTCTTTTTAAAAGCTTCTTCCTTTCGCATGAAATAATGGGTATCAAGAAACTTGACAACAGCTTTTAATGTTTTATGCTTTGGTGTGAGGATATTTTCGGCAATATATCCAATTAGTGACAATGGGAGGTCATAATTATCAGCAACTTCCTGCCATAGCTCCAATGGGAAACGTTTTGCCATATTTCCCTTCATCGAATCGGCAAAAGAATAACTAAATGCTAGCTCGTGTGCCCATTTTCGTTCAATGTCACAAGCTATCTTATCTTTCTCTTCAACAGTATTATACTGATCGAATTTATAGAACTGACAACGTTTTACTAGTTTGCGAAGACGCTTTGTCCTTTTATGAAATTCATTGACTACCTTTTTCATATCCTCTGGAAGATATGACATTGCTTTATCTATCATCCATTTAGGTATTCCCCATAATGGTTCAGCAATGCTACCAACAATAGCTGCGAGGGTATCGGCATCACCACCCAGACTTACTGCTTGACGTATAGCATCTTCAAAACTATTGCTATGCAATACTATCCAAAGAGCAACCGGAACTGTTCCTTGACAGGTCTCATCAAATTTATTTCTATACTTTTCAAGATCAATTTTAAACAGATGTGGAAACTCTACACATAAACCAACACCATGATCGAGTCCACGTTTTAATAAAATCTCTTTTGTAAGTTTTTTACCAAACTCTTCTCTAAGTTCTCGAGCATCATAAATTGCAAATGCAACAGCTTGAGCACCATAAATACCTTCTTCATGATTATGAGTACAAGCAGCTGTCTTCTCTGCTTCATTATATATATCGTGTGGTTGGGCATACCACCATCCAATAGGACTTACTCTCATAGCCGAACCATTGCCATAGCTTCCATAAGGCTTTGGATTATCACTCTTTACCCATTTGGAAAAATTGATACCATATCCACCCATAGGATGTGGATAGCGTCGGCACCACATATGTATAAACTTTCCATAGTCATCGGAATCGTGCAAAAGTGCATCGGCCACGGCAATTGTACAAATAGTATCGTCGGTGTAACTATTCTTGTCCGAGAATAGTTCAAAGTTGTAGTCATTGGTAGGATTGAATTCCCAACGACTACCAATAATATCTCCAATAATTGCTCCTAACATGTCAGTCTATATTTAAAATATTCTTTAATTTATATGAAGCTTCTTCACTGAGAAAATCCTCAGGTTCATGTTTGTTTATATTTATCATTTCAGATTCAAGAAAATCAAGTTTTTTATTTTGAACTTTAATAGGACCTTTACTATTTGTAAAAACATAATAGCACGAATCATCTATAGCATATAAAGAGTCCTTATCTTCAACAAAATATGCTGCATCATCATCACCAACAGCAATACAGTGCATAAGATACATTATAGTAGACTGTTTTTCTTTGTGCATGAAAACAACTTTTTCTCCTTTCTTAGGATATTTGTGTTCCCAAGGAGGGAATCCTCCACAACGGAAATAGTTACAACCTTTTGTTAATAAGTCGGATGTGAAATTATCATATTCCTCTTTATCAAGTTCAAGAACTCTTAATAGATTGCTGGTATCTTCAACCTCTTCTTCATCCTTACTAACCATGTAAATTTTCATATAAAGAGATCCTTTATATGGATTACTACCATTAACCTGGCTAAGTTCGCACTCAAAAGCATCAGCCCAACCAAGGTCCATCATTGTAGCTAAATGTTGGTTTTCGCTGCGTGGAACATATCCAAGAATAAAATCAAAATCAAAGTCGTCCGGATCGCCTTCATAATCATCAGCTAATGCTACAGCAATGGCATATTTGTCATGTTTGTTATCTTTTTCACGTACAAGTGCAAGTTCAGCTCCTTCATAAAGTTCATCCCATATATCACGTAAATCATGGAAAGTTATTCCGGCAATCTGACATTCCTTATATAAAACACGTCTTTTCTCTTTAAAAGTATAAGGAGGTGCAGGCATTCCCATAGTAACGGAAATATATCCTTTGTTATCTTCATTTTCAATAGGAGCAGCCACATCACCTTCCAAAATGTGGATATCATCTTCTTCACCTATTTCTGTTGGGATATTTAGAAGTTCTACATCTTTTACTCCACGAATCTCCAACTGACGTTGCAACTCCTTGAGTTCAGCATCACATTTAGGACATGTACCACTGCAATCACCTTGATGTGTACATTCCGTAGTGTTATATTCTATCCTATATCGCTTAGCAATATCCTTTCGGATACGTTTTAGAATTTCACATTTTTCCTTTCCTGTACTCATAGTATTATATCTCGTTATATTCTATTTTAATTACATTATTGAAGCCAAATCTTTTAATATTGCTTATAGTACGATCAAAATCCTCATCGTCGTTGAATTTAGGAATATGAGGAATTTTTATGGTAACTTTTTCTTGTGGAACAAGCATTTGTAATGAGCGTAAGTGTTGTAAAACACCAGACATTTTGCCTGTGTATTTTTTGTAAATAGAAGAATTCATCGACTTGATATCAACTATCCAATAATCAACTACATCGCTTAGATTTTTTATTGTACCATAAGAACATTCTAAACAGCTCTCCAATGTAATTTTCCATCTATCACCACATAACTTTTTGAACTCAATTATGAATTGTTCATAAAGTGTAGGTTCACCTCCTCCGAAACAAATACCTCCACCTGTTGCCTGAAAATAGATATTATCTTTCTTTACTAAATCATAAAGTTCCTGGGGAGTAAGCATCATTATTCCTTTACGAACAGTAGTACCATCTGCTTCATATATAGGCTCATGGCATTTCTTATTCAGACAATACTTACAGTGTAGGGGACAGCCCATAAAAGTAACTAAGGTGGTTATTCCTGAACCATCTGTACCCATACGAAGCCTACTAATAGAAAAAATTGGGGCTTTAACAATATTGTTTGTGTTGCGCATAGTATCAATTTCTCTGCCGTTATCACTATATGTTTGTCAAAACTGAAGTATAATTATGTCATTATACAAAGTATGGTCACAAAGAGTAACCACCTAAGCTACTCGTTAACAAAATTTTTCTTTGGAATTATAAAGATAATAAAAATTATTTATTTTGCATATTCAAAAAAGAACTTACAATTATCTGTGTCTGTGCCTATTGTTATCAGAGAAAACCAAGTAATCACATGAGTTCCGTTTTCTGTTTTCCAACCCGATGCATTTAACATTTGGTGTGTATTTTCGGAACACCTTATATGACCACCTCTTCCACCGGTTATAACCCATTGGTAGGGGGTGCTTTGAATTATCAACCTGCTTCCGTTTACTGCCATATCCTTAATAGCTAAATACTTACTATCCATGGTCTGTATGGTGTATATATGTTCAATGTATCCTGAGTATCTGTTTCCTATATAAGTAACCTTAAATCTTTGTGGTTTGTTGCTTTGCAACTCCCCGTTTCCTTCAGTATTGATGGTAAGATAAGGGTGTCCACTTTTTTTACCCAAATATGTCTGAATGGTGTATATGCCGGTGTACACAACGTTCTGGCCTTCATACTGTTTGGCTTTGTTGACACTGGCCTTTTGAATCTTTTCTGTCACTATCAAATCTTCCTTTTGATACCAAAGAAGAGCCAAATGAGATAGAATGAGCGATTGTTCTTTGGTTACATATGCCGAAGATGAAGTATTGCCACCAATTTGCTTGATAAAATTATTTACAACTGTTTTATTCACTGTAATAGATTTTCTTCCATTTCTATCTAAGTCATATTGGAACAATAAAAGCAAATATTTAGTATAATCGTCAAATGTAATGGGCTTATTAATATTGTCGCCAATAAAGAAATTGTCAGGTGTAACATTCCAATAACACAAACGCTGAGCAGAGAAATCATTTACATCTTTGTGTACCTCTCTATATGTTTTAAGGGAAAATTTAACCGACCAATCGCCATAAATATTTTTCATTATATTTACTAAATCGATAGCCATATCTTTGCGTGTTGCCTTAACAGTATAGTCTTCATCCCAGTTTGACCATTGCTCCTTGATCCCTATATTGCTATCCTTAATTTGCATCATATCCTTAAAAGCCCATGCAGAACAAACAGCCTTAGGTGATTTAATTTTAACAAGTTTATCTGCCCACACCCATATTTCTTGTCCATTATATTTCACTTTGGCGTAACCTCCTTTTTGATATGAGAGTACCTCTACAATTTCACCATATCGTATACCTCCAATGACTGCTCCATCTTTGACAGCACGATAAGGCGCTCCAAAATAACCAAGAATTTTTTTCTCAGATTCATAATTAGTATTAACCCAAATGCGATATAACCTATCTTTTTGTCTTGTGTCTTCATTTTTGGAGTTAAATGTTGAAGATTGTGCCACAGCAGGCAATACAATTAGTACTAGGCATAGTTTAATCAAAATCCATTTAATTAGCTTTTTCATGTTGTAGTTTTTTGTGTTTATTCTTTTTATGCTATCTCATTTATTAAACCTAATCTTGATTAAGATATTTATAAATGGTATATAGCAAACAATTTAATGTAAATTTAGTATAATTTATATATGTTGCATGCTACAGCTTGCACATTTTGAAAAGATTATAGTGAATATCAATTTATTTAAGTGGTTGATAATATGAAAAATCTTTATTGAAATCACCTGTTTAAAATGAATTTTAGTAATTTTAGCCTTGGAAAACATACAAAATTGAATCATACAAAAGTTTCAGAGCAAATACGACATTAATTTTTAGAACCTCACTTTTGAAATACAGGTCAACAAAATATTCAACAAACATAGTTTATTTAATGGAATGATGGATGAAACCAATCCATGACAAATCATTAATCAACCGACAAAATAATTATACAGCTGTATGATAGATATTTTGATATTAATAATAGTGAATGTGGCAAATATACTTTCTGTATGGTTTGCTGCCAAAAATAATAGGCTTACTTGGAGCATTGGTTTTGTAGGTGTTGCGATAACTGCCGGTATGTTCTTTATGAGTGGACATTATATGTCATTTGCTTTTAATACCTATAGTGCCATTATGTGTGTAATAGGTCATTTTCGATGGAATAAGTCCATACAGAAAAACGATGAGGCGATACGTTGGATGAAACCTTATCTTCCCATTATAATCACTATTTTATTGAGTTTTTTAATTTATACAATAAATGCGAACTTATCACATAACTCTATATTGGATAGTATAGGCACTGCTGTATCAATAGTCGCTGCTTATCTATTAGTTAAGCAGGATGTGAATGCTTGGTTCCTATATTTACTTTCGGATGTAATATATATATATTTAGGAATAACAAGTGGAGATTGGGAATATACAATTATATTTGGAGTGATGATGATATTGGCGATATACGGAACAAAAGAGTTTATCAAGAAATACAAAATACATGAAAAAATATAACAGAGCATTAATTATTGGTAAGTTCCAACCATTGCACAAAGGACATTTGGCATTGATAGATTTCGCTACTACTCAGGCCGAACGTGTTGTTGTGTGTGTAACTGCTCACGATGCAGAGATTATTCCTTTGAACCAATGCGAAATATGGTTGAATGAAAGTTATGAACAAAATGATTCAGTTTATGTATGCTCTCTTTCATACGACCCTGCATTGCTAAATGAGTCTTCTGTTTCGGATCTCAAGTCATCGGAGGAATGGGCTAAATATCTTAAAGAAAACCTTATTTATTTTAACGAAATAGATGTTATTATAGGTAGTGAACAGTATGTGAAATATATGGCTGATTATCTTGGTATAGGTTACGTAATTTATGATGAGAAGCGAGAAAATCTGCATATCTCAGCAACAGATATAAAAGGTGATATACTTCGTTATTGGGATTATCTTTCGCCTGCAGCAAAGCGCAGCTATGTTAAACACGTATGCATTTGTGGTTCAGAAAGTACCGGTAAATCAACTACTTGTAAATGTTTAGAAGAAGAGTATAATTTCATTACCATGATTCCTGAGATTGGTCGTTGTTTGGTGGGAAAGTCAGAAAATTGCGAACTATCAACTCTAAAAAAGATATTTTCTATACATAATGAACTGCTGTTAGCTGTGAAAAATGACCCTCCAACTCCTATTGTTTTATGGGATACAGATAATATTACCACTTTGTCGTATACATCATTCCTTCACCCGAGAAAAAAATTATTCCATGTAACAGGTGAAAGAGAGACTGTGTTTGCTGACAAGTATTTTTTCTTTGAGTCGAATATTGCTTTTCATGATGATGGTACTCGTTTTGACTCAACCGAAGCGATGATGCTAAGTACGCATCATAAATCTATGTATTCAAAATTCGGAATATCTCCCGAACTTGTATCTGATGAAAATCGCTGTGATGTGGTTCGTCAATACATATTACAGGAGATTGAGAAGTTGAAGCATACCTTTATTTAGTTAATAGAATGTATAAAAATTGGGGTATACGCTGTTGAAACGGATACCCCTAAAAAGTATAATAATATAGTTTACTCAACATTCAATTTACCAGTCAAGCGTATATCAGCCGAAGATGCGCCAACGTAAACCGTGAATGCACCCGGTTCAACAACCCACTGATGCAACATAGGATCATAGAATCGGAAAGCCTCATTGTCCAAGCGAATACTTACTTTACGACTTTGTCCAGGCTGGAGAAAAATTTTATCAAATCCTTTAAGCTCCTTTTTAGGACGAATCAAACGGCATTCATCATCGCCAACATAAACCTGCGCAACTTCAGCTGCAGCAACCTTACCACTATTTTTTACATTGAAGGTTACAACATATTCTTTGCTATCCTTTGTGATGTTTATATCCGAGTAATCAAATGTAGTATAGCTCAAGCCAAAACCGAATGGGAATAATGGCTTAACATTTTTCTTTTCATAACCACGGTATCCAAGGAAAATTCCCTCACGATACTCTATGCGAGAGTAGGGGTTCATAACCAAACTACGCATATGAGGTACATTTTCGTGATAGTTCGAGTAGGTTGGGTTTTCTTCCCACTTAGTATCAAACGAGATGGGCAACTTTCCAGAAGGTGAGATCTTACCTGATATAACTTCTGAAACAGCTAATCCACCCTGTTGACCAGGGTACCAAGCCATCAAAACAGCCTTAACATCGTTTATCCACGATGACATTTCGATAGCGCCACCAGCATTTAGTACAACAACTATATTGGGGTTAATCTTAGTGAGTTCCTTGATATACTCAACTTGACCAACCGGAAGTTCAAAAGTACGATCCCAATTTTCACGTTCAGTATTACTGTCATAACCCATACAAGCAACCACACAATCAGCTTGACGAATCTGATTAACAAATTCTTTATTCTCTGAAATTGGAGTCTCGAATGATATATTAAATTCGCATGAGCTATAGATATTAAAATGCTCACCAATAAATTCGTAAACTTCACCTGCCTTAAGTTCTATGTTTATACAAGCTTGCTGAGCATTTTGGCTACCCCACTTATCGATCACTTTCTTACCATTGATAAAGAAACGGAAACCATCATCACCACTCACGTTTAGACGATATTTTTCATCCTTAGCAGGCTTGTAGTAGAATGTGTGACGGGTTGAATAGTTAGTAACAACGAAGTCCTCATGAGCTTCTCTAGCCGGATTGAATATATGAGCTTTCGGAGCGATTTTTACAGAAACTGGTTGTCCCTCAAGGTTGGCGTTATTGAAAGTTTCAATTTTTACACCACTAGTTTTGAACTCCTTATCTGCACAAGTTCCTTTTAAATTAGGTTTTGCGTCAAAAATTATAGTACTACTTTTAATCTTCTTATCTATAGATGACATGCCAAGACTAACTGAACTAGAAGTTAGTGGAGTAACGAAACCACTGCCACCACCTGTTACAATACGATCAGCGTTGGGACCACAAACTACAAACTTACCCTTTTTAATTGGTAAAAAGTTATTATCATTCTTGAGCATTACTATTGCTGCTTGCGATAATTCGTGAGCTACAGCATCACATTCCGGATTATTCATCGGCAGAGATTTGTCGATCTGTTCACGTTTATCGAACTCAAAAGCCAAAATTGTTTGAATGATATTCTGGCACTTCTTGTCTATAGCTTCAATAGGAACAACACCCTGTTCAACCATTTGCTTTACCAATTTCGGCTCCATAGCTAAAGGAGTGGGCATTTCGAGGTCAACACCCCAACGCAACACATTAACAGGTGAGTAGCACGAGTTCCAGTCCGACATAACAAAACCTTCGTGACCCCATTGCTCTCGCAAAACATCCTGGTTTAAATATTTGCTTTCTGATGCACGAACGCAGTTCAAAAGGTTGTAGGAAGTCATAATAGTTGCAACTTTTGCCTTCTTTACGGCTTTTTCGAAAACAGGGAAGTAGATTTCATGAAGAGTACGCTCATCGATATCCGAAGATACACTGTGACGAGCAAATTCCGAATTGTTTCCTGCAAAGTGCTTGATACAAGCCATCACGCCTTGGCTCTGCACGCCCTTTATATAGCTAGCTGCTATCTCGCCAGCCAAATAGGGATCTTCACCGAAGTATTCAAAGTTACGACCACATAGTGGTGAACGATATATATTAGCACCAGGACCAAGGAGTATATGTACTCCTCGAGCACGTGAGTCTTTACCTAGTGATATACCCATTTGCTCTATAAGATTTGTGTCCCAAGTAGCAGCTGCCGCTATACCACTGGGGTAAAGTGTACTCTTGGTATTGTTACGAACGCCTTGTGGACCATCAGCCATACGTACTGCCGGAAGGCCAAGACGAGGAATCTCACGAACAAACCAACTTTTATAACCACCGATATAAGCAATCTTTTCTTCTAACGTCATTTGCTTTACAATCTCGTCAGCACGATCTTTGTGTTCCTGTGTTACCACATATTTTTGTGCCATCATTGACAACGAAAATGCGATTGAGAAAAGTGTGAAGACAAACTTTTTCATTGTTTTTATGTGTTTGGATGTTAAATTATTTTTTCAAAAATAAATATATATATATTCAAACCAAACTATATGAATATCTTTTATTTATATGACATTCAGGACGTTGCTTATAATTTAAAAAGTTATTCATTCAACATATTAGAACTTTCTTTTTCTAATTCCGGATCCTCCTCAGTTGTTTGGCTTGAACAATTATTTATATCTAATATTTCCTCTATAAAATTTTCTAACGAATTGTCGGTTGTCATTCGTATTTTATGGCGAAAGCGATGACGAATCATCAATACACTTCGTGGGGCTATGGCCAATAGCTCAGCAATTCTTTTGTTGTCTTGCTTTAAGACGATGAGCATAGAGAGAACCTCTTCACGACGTGAAATGGATGGTACTTTTTCACGCAGGCGTGGAAGAAAAAGTGGATATAACAATTCGAAACATTGACGAAACTTGGTTTCTCCATCTGTCTGTAGAATAGATGGAGTTAACGTTTCTAATTCTAGTCGGTTGTCCTTATCTTTCAAGAATTCCTTGATTTCTTGTGCTCTAATCTCTTTTTCAGCATTTGATTGATTTAGCTTTTGAACCAATGAGGAAAGCTGTTCATCGGCTTGTTTCATTTGGATAGTATGCTGTTTCTTTTGATAAAAAAGAAGAGCACTTATTACTGAAATGGTGATAATAGAGAGTGCTATAAAAATCATAAACCAAAGACGATGATTAGCTTCTCCAAGTTGAATAATCTTTAATTCCTGTCTCTTTTGTTCTGTTTGTAAATTAACGATGGATTCTATAAGGTTGAAGTTTAGTCTCTTTTCATTAAACGATTGTTGTTCTTTGAGCATCAGCCTTACATATTGTTCCACCTTATTTTGATTCTTATTTTTGAGATAGTAATTTAAAAAAGGTTTATAGTCAAGATGGATAAAGATAGGTGTATCGTTATGATTTAGTAATGAATACATGCTGTCCAACATTATTTCGGCCATGTTGTTCTTTTCGTACTTCAAATAAGTTTGTGCCAACTGATGATATGCTTTTGCTCGGTTGACAATAGTACCTTCTCGGGTTACATGCTCAAGTTCTTGAATACCTAAATTTAAGGAATCACCTCCCTTTTCGGTCAAAAAGATACCATGTAGAAGATTCACATCTACCATGCCACTGTTGTAAGGTAATGATTGACAAAGTTTTCGAGCTTGTTCAGTATAGAAAGAAACAGAATCTGTTTCACCTAGTTGATGTAGTGCACGTCCTTTGTTTATATAAGTTTGTGCAGAAATCATTGGATTTTTCATCCTCATGTTTTTTTCCACTTGTATGGCTTCTGAAGCGTATATGTTGGCATATTCGGGTATATCCCAATAAAGGAAAAGGTCAATTAATGTGTGTAAACTATTAAGTACCCCCAAATCATCATTTTTTTCTTGAGCTTCTTCTTTACTTTGCTGAAATAGTAGTAAAGCTTTATTTAGATGTCCGTTTTTTTTATAGAGCGAGCCCAACATAGCTGTCACCCATTGCTTCCCTGAAGTGTTATGGCTTAATCGTGCTTGTTGCAATGCTTCTTGGCACCAATATATTACTTCTTTCTGATAGTTGGGATTGCTATAAAATACTGCTGCAGCATAAGCATAGTCACGGAAATAACGTTCAGGAGTAGCATGATAAAGTGGTAAAGTGAATACTTTTATCATCGTTTCTTCTGCTTCTTTCATTTTTTCCGTACGCGACAATGCATAACCCATTACTGAATAATAATCTCTCAAACACTGTTTTTGTATGGTAGGAGAGGAGTTGAATACCTCTTTTAAGGTAGTTATGCAAACTTCAGGTTCTCCTTTGCTTTGGAAGGTATTCATCAATTGTACTAATGCTTCGGAGTACATTTTCATTTGTTCGCCGGTGAGACCCTTTTCGTCCATTGGTTGTGACAGGTAATTCTTAAAAACTTCTATTGCTTCATCGAACTTTCCGTCACGTTGTAATTTCCTCGCCTGATGAAAAAGGTTTTCATTGGCAAAACTAGTGCAGAATATTAGTATTAAGGTGTGAAATATTAGTATTTTTTTTCTCCAAAAAGGTAAACTCATTTTTTCTTTTTTTGTATCTAAAAGTGGTATTAAAAAATTCTTTTTATATTATAATATGTAAATATGTTTCGAAATCATACTGTTTTTGTTAAGGATAGCTTCCTTATTTGTAGATTCCCTGTAAATTGTTCTTCATATAAATTATTATTTGTGATGTAAATTTATATAAAATTTGCGTTGTATCCTAACTGTTGCTGTTTACATTTCTGTTTACATTTTTTATATTCATTAATAATTGCCTAGGATATAGAGTGAAATGTAGGATTTTATTCTTTGAAGGTTTAGGGATATCAAAGTAACTTTGTGCATAAACAAAAGAGTGGTTTCACTCGGAATGTAAATATCATTTGCGAGATTATGAAAGATGTAATTAACAGCTAAACCATTCTTCTTTATTAATACTATTAATTAATTTAAATTTTATTTTATGAAAAAGACTTTTAAAGCATTGTTACTAGTAGCAGCTTGTGCACTTGTTAGCAGCTGTGCAACAATTTCATCTCCTGTAACAGCAACAACAAATCCTTTCGGTTCTAAGTGTGGCGAAGCTAAAAGTACTCTTTATTTAGGTGGCCTATGGAGTTCTAAGGGTGAAGAAAATGGTATCGATAAGGCTGCAAAGAACGCTGGTATCACTAAGATTTCTCACGTTGACTCATATACAAAAAGCTATTTCTTTGGCATTGTTATGGAGCAGATCACCAAAGTTTACGGTGAATAATAAAATTTAAAATAATGTATTGGTGTCCGATAAAATGTTTTCCGGACACCAATTACTATTTTATCCGGTGCTATAGTGCGCACTTACTTACTCTTAACCTGGAAAAACATTATCTACATTCCACAACCTACTACTGAATCCTATAAAGGCTATATATCTATTTTAATTATATGATGATAATGAGAAAATTAGTAATATCTATTCTGTTTATTATCGTATAACTAATATATGTTTGACATAAATATCTGTGTTTAGCATTGGTCATAATATCTAGAAAAGTTAACTGAAATAGAAGGCTAAATGAGATACACAAGGGAAGAAGAAACAGAGTATGGATGAGTTGATGTAATAATTAAACAATTTATCTACTTTATTAATTGAACATGACTTTAAAAAAGTATTTTTATTTTACTATGCTGTTGCTTTCATCAGTATTGGTAATGCCTGCTTGTTTTGAAGATGACGATGTGAGTGGTGGAGAAAACCTCGTTCCTAATCCTGCCGGCGACGACTTCTACATGTATGTTAATGGTGAATGGCACGAAAGTTTAACCAATACGGATGTTACTCAAGGTTTTGCTACAGAAGTCAGATCTTTAATTACTCAAAGAATCAATCAAGTAGCACAGTCTATGGATGAGGCCACCATTATAAACAAATCTTTGACCCATTTGTACAACGGGGGACAACAGGATAACCTAGATAGAGTAGAAGAGATTGTTGAGGAACTTTTGGCCGATGTTGAAACTAAGAAAGATGCTTATCAAGCCATTGGTAAAATGATCGGTATGGGGTTGGCAGATGAGTCGGCCAAACTTTATATGGTGTTCGAAGAAGATGAAATACATTATACAATAGCTCCTTCATCTGTAGAAAAAGAAGAAGAAGGAGAAGCGTCAATGGCAAGCAGACGTTCCCTGAATAAAATCAATTGGAAAAAGTATAAAAAGTATGCTCCTAGATCAAGAGCTGCTGGCGACGTAATTGATGGTCTTGTCGAAGGATTGGGTTTAGACCTAGATTACATGTTAACCGCTGAAGAATTGGATGAATTTATCGAGAATTTGGAAAACAGTACTTTGGACGATTTGAAGGAATTCATTCAGGATAACGTTGAAATGGCACTACTGCCTTATTGCGGTGACGAATATGTACAGCAGATTACGGATGGTAACATACAGACTACTATAGATTACTACAATATAGAGTTTATTGACCATTTCAAATATTCATTGTCCTATTATTTTAATCAAGCGTATGTATCTGAAGAAACTAAGGAAAAGTTCAAGGATTATGGCGAAGAGCTAAGGAGTGTATTTGCCAAGCGTATTGAAAACGCTGCATGGTTATCGTCACAAACCAAGCAGGCTGCATTGAATAAGTTAGAAAGCATGAAATTATTCTTCGGATGGCCGGATGACGAATATACAGAAGAAGGATTTGCTAATCCCGAAGGTGAATTGCTGGTTGATGATATCATTGAAGTGAAGAGCAGCCGTACGCGTTTGATTGGAACAAAATTGGGTAATAATGTCCGCGATGAAACTATGATGTTAATCATGTTTGCTCCAGGTGAATCAATGTGTCTTACTGAATATAATGCAGTTAATCTGCATGTCACAAATACAGTAAACATTTTCCCTGCATATATGATGGATCCTGAATACTCTTCGGAAATGGATCCGTCGGAATTGTATGTTTCACTCTCTACCTTAGGTCATGAAATGGCACATACTTTCGATTGTGAAGGTATTACCTTCGGTGCTGATGGCTCTCAAACCGATTGGTGGCAACCTGAAGACAGAACAAAATTTGATACAATGGCTGCACAATTTGCAGCACAAATCAGCTCTTTGGAAGCTGCTCCTGGGGTTCACCAAAATGGTAATCATACTATAAATGAAAATTTGGCTGACTTGGTAGGTTTGAACATTGCATTTGATGCTCTTAACGAATGTTTGAAGAAAAATGGTGTTACAGGCGACGAGTTGAAGGTAGCACAAAAAGATTTCTTTGAGTGCTATGCTTACCATTATCAGGTTAACTATTCACCGGAAGATTATCAATTACATTTGACTGATGTACATGGTTTTGATAAAATACGTGTGAATGGTATTGTTCAGCATATGGATAGCTGGTGCGAATTGTACAAAGTAGTTGAGGGAGATATTCTTTATTTGCCTAAGGAAGAACGTATTGCTATTTGGTAAAAAGTATTGATTTTTAATATTCTGATTACCAAAATAAAATTTATATCTAAACATGTAAAATAGACATTTATATTTTACATGTTTAATACTTTATCATATAACAACGAAAATTACTATTACAACAATATTATCATAATGAGGAAATTAGTACTATCATGTTTAATACTATGTGCGACTTTTGTCGTTCATGCTCAAGATTTACCATATTCTAAGTATCTTAACTTTAGTAAGAGTGAGTTCAAGGAAAACCATTTCAAGTTCGACGAAGAGACTAATACATGGTCTTTGCGTAAAAGTAACGGATTGAACACAACATTGAATGTGGTGGCAATCATTGCTGATGCTATAGAAGAGGTACGTCCAAGCCGTAATGACTATAGCATATTAGTTCAGTTTGGAAAAGAAGAAAAGGCTTCATACGTGAAAGTGTTGTGCTACAGCGATGACACCTATCACAAGCTACTTACATTTATAAAAGATAATGGTCAGAATTTAGTAGAGACATCATCAGGTAAGATTGTCAAGCATCAAGCATTCTTTGGTAGTTATGCTTTAGAACTTACTATGGAACAGCATATCAAGAGCCGTACATCGGCACGTACTGCCGACCCAAAGACAGTGAAGAATGTGGATGAATCGTACAATGAATACGTGTTTTTAATAAAAACCGATATTGAGCCTTGGTCAAAATATATAGAAAAACAAGCAGCAAAGAAGGCAAAACGCGATGCAAAAGGAAAGAAGAAACAGAGTGTTGATGAATTGATGTAGAGCTATTGTGCGCTTTATATCTATGACAACTAAATATTAAGAATGATACAGAGAAGGAAAACGTTAGCAAATGTTATGGTTTTACCACTTTTAAAAATACAAAGCACATAAAAGAATTTTAGCATGCAACAAAACTCAATTACAGAACACAAATCCAATAGTCTGCCATATGAGAAATGTCTGAATTGTGGTTCAGAACTCAAAGGCATGTATTGTCATGAATGTGGACAACATGCCACTAGTGAAACACCTACAGTTGTAGGATACATCATGGAATATCTTAACAATGCCTTCTTATGGGATTCTAAATTTTTACCAACACTATGGACTTTAATTCGACGTCCAGGGAAACTAACCGTTGAATATTTATCGGGAAAGTTCATTTCTCAAGAACATCCTATTAAACTGAATATGTTCTTGTTGTTTGTATTCATCACTCTATTTGCTCTTTTTTCGAGTACGGAAAAAATGAACGATTCTGTACACAATATTACAAATGATGAAAGAGTGTTTTCAGGTATTCAACTTAATTTGTTGATGGAAAACCACGAATATGTCGAGAAATTAAAAGATAGTCCTAAAGATACAGTTCAGTTATTGGCTCCGTTGTTATTGGCTGAAAATTATCCTAAAATTATAAGTCACCAAAAAACAATTGAAGACACAGATGGTAAAGATTTAGATAAATGGATTGCAGTTCTTCCTCATATATTAATAGAGGATAAGATTATAGTGCTTGACAACAATGGTTACTATCGTTTCAATACAGAATCTAAGATTGGTAAAAAAGAAATAGAAATGGTTAACTCAGTTTGGACAGAAATGGTCAACTTCATAACTAAGTATTTTCCGATGATTGTATTGTTTACTGCTCCATTTCTTTCAATGTCTTTATGCTTTGTTCAGCGCAAGAGTAGGATTCCACGAATTAATCATTTTATCTTTTCCTTGCATTACATTGCTTTTCTTGAGTTTCTTATGATGTTTATATACATACTTTATCTTATTGCATCACTACCCATTGAGATATTGGAATGTATTATGATAATTGGATCATGTTTGTATCTGACTATTGCTTTTCGTAGGGTTTATAAAATCAGAACATGGTATAAAGCTATACTTAAAGCATTGTTTACAAATTTGATTTATTTTTCCATCGGACTATTGATATTTATAGTGATATTCTTGGTTGCTTGTATTATCATTGCTAATATGTCATTATAGATTTATAAAAAACTTATTCCTTTTGGTACAATGTTTAAAAATATAATAATGAAACGTGTTTATTTTCTGATTATTAGTTTATTGTTATTTTGTACTCCTATTGATGCTCAAAAGCGTGTAATAGATGCTAAAGATCGTTCACCAATATCAGCTGCTTCCATCTTCGATGCTTCAGGCAATATGGTTGGTTTTACTTGGAATGATGGTGTTTTTACAGAAATACCAGAGTCAGCATATCCTATTACCCTTCGCTGTATGGGGTACGAACAGCTTGTAATAGAACGCCCTGAAGATAAGACTTGGGAAATGACTCCAACGGTTTATGAATTGGAGGAAGTGGTAATTGTTCCTGTAAAACGTAATGTTTTAAAGCAGACATTTTATATACGTGAATATTTCAGTATGAGCAATCAAACTGATACAATAACCTACTTTGTGGAGTACATGGCCAATCGTTTTGTTCCTACTACCAAGGATGCAAAGTTTGGTGGTAATTCTTCGTTTCGTATACTTGCCAGCCATCAATATTCACGTTACAAACTTTTCGGAGAAGATAGTGTAGCTGTTGATCCTAAGGCATCAATGCCTTCCTTCTTGAAAGTTCTTGAACTTAATGTTGATGAGGTAAAAGCTCCGGAATCTTTTAAAAAAGCAGGAAACACAAACAAACTTTATGAAAAATCGGACAAGTCGGGCAAGTCTCTTATTCAAAAACAGAATGCCCAAACTTTCATTACGATTAGAGATGGACTGGCTGATACTAAAGAACATAAAATTTCTCCCTGGCCATTGAAGCTTTTAGGTTTCACCATGGATATTAATCAATTGTATACTACACATGCTTATCGTGTAAATGACAAAGGTATCTATTTGCCTAAAGATTTGATTGAGGCAAGTTTTGTAATGGAAGCCGATGGTAAAGGAAAGTATCTTCGCAAGGCGTTAAAATCGGATAAACCTATTATTGTTCGTTCCATGATAGAGTTATATGTTGTTGATCGCGATTATCTTTCAAATGAAGAAGCTAAGGAAGAGTACAAGGACAAGCCTACTAATGTAAAGTTTGAAATTCCATCTACGGTACCTCCATTGAATGAAGCAACAAAGAGATTGGTGGAACGTGCTAATGCAGAAGCAAAAAAGTGATATGAACTAATTATAACTATTGCGATAAGTATACGAGAAAAACATATGATAATAATGTTATCTATGTGATGGTTTATATAAAACCTAAATTTAACTGATATTGTAATTCTGAGAGATTATAATTAAAAATTAATTATGAAAAATAAATCTATTTTCATCGCAATTGTTTGTGCATGTGTAGTAGCTTTTTCGATAGTGTTTGGTGCTTGTAAATCCAATAACAACACTGGCACGGAGATAGATAAAGGCTATAATGAAACAACAAAGGAACTTATCAATATGGTTAATGCCAATCCTGAACTTGGTAAATTGTTGACAAAGGCCATTGAAAAAGGTAAAGCAATAAATCCGGATAAAAAAACCAATCCTGTGCAGTCGCTTGAAGAGTATTACGATTTTGTAGACTATTCACAAAAAGTTATGCCGTGGGATGTCATCTTCTGTCCTGGACAGCCAACAATATTTGGTAGAATGTATCAGGCACTTTGCTACTGCTATTTTATAAATTGTATGCCTTTAGAGGAGCTAGAGAATAAAAACTTCTTTACAAACTCCGTACAATATGTTGAACCATACCGTCAGTGGTTGGTAAAGTATTGCAAGTCGTGGGGGGAGTATCTATCATCTCCTGCATCATGGAATAAGGAGTATGAGGAATTGATGATGCAGCAAGAGGAACTTGGCATGACAAAAGGTTGGTATGAAGATCCAGATAATTGGAAGTCATTCAACGACTTCTTTGCTCGCCGTTTGAAATCTCCCGATCAGCGTCCAGTAGCTTCTCCAAGTGATAACTCGGTAGTAGCTTCACCTTGCGATTGCGTTCCACAAGGAGTGTGGGATATTGATAGCGAATCAAACATAGTTACAGATAATAAAATAGCAGTAAAATCGAGAGTCTTTAACTCAGTTCGTAATCTCATAAGCCCAGAAAGTCCATATTGTGATTCATTTTCCAATGGTGTATTTTATCATGCATTCCTCAATGCCAATGACTATCACCGTTACCATTTCCCATTGGATGGTGTCATAAAGGAACTTCGTGTAATTCCTGGCGATGATGCACTTGGTGGTACAATTACTTGGGAACCTGAATTGCAGCAGTACGTAGTTGACTGTTCTGTTCCAGGATGGCAGAGTATTGAGACCCGTGGATTGGCAATTATCGAGACAGAAGAGTATGGTCTTGTTGCTGCAATGCCTATTGGCATGTCACAGGTGGCATCTGTGAATTTCATGGAGAATTTAAAGGTAGGTGACAAAGTTAAGAAGGGCGATGTACTCGGTTATTTCCTTTTCGGTGGTTCCGACTTTGTCCTTGTCTTCCAAGAGAAAGCCCGTTTCAAACTCACATCACCAACAGAAGATGATGGTTGGAAGCACATTCTTGCAGGGGAGAAACTTGGAGTATTGGGGAAATAACCTAATACTTTAATCCTGGTAAAAAAAGATTATTTTCATTAATACTATACATTAAAAAGAAACCCACTATTTTTAGAGGGTTTCTTTTTGTATATATAATTAATAGAATAGATTAAATATTTAATAATCAATTATTTGCCGATGCAAAAATTTTTGAAGATGTTTTGAAGTACGAGGTCTGTTGTTACTTCTCCCACTATATCACTTAAGTGGAAGATGCATTGACGAAGGTCTTCGCTTACTAAATCGCCCGGGAGATTCAAATCCATACCTTCTTGGACTCTATGAATTGATTCTAAAGCATTGTTTAGGGCTTCGAAGTGGCGAATGTTAGTAACTATTACATCTCCTTGATTGATATGTGGCAGTGCGGCAGCTGCGACAAGTATCTCTTCTAGTTTGTTAAGGTTTTCCTTGTTTTTTGCTGAAATAAATATCTTTTCTGCATCAACTTCAGCAAACTCATTAAGGATAGACTCTTGTTGCGATGGGGTTAGAAGATCGGATTTATTGAATACAACAATCAACTTCTTATCATTGCAGTGAGGTAATATATTACTCTTTATCTTATCAAATCCCCCCTTACTATCGCTACTATCTACCATACACAACACTATATCGGCTTGTGATAGTTTTT
>JAEZKJ010000142.1 GCA_023415545.1 Bacteroidota bacterium | reverse complement strand
ATCTTTAGCATTGCCATGAATATTCTCTAACTTAGAAACAGCATCAACTATATGCTGAGCACTTTCTTTGATAATTTTTGTTAACTCCACTCCTGCAGTACCTATAGGTTGTGGATTATAAAGATAGATACGTTTTGCTGTACCATTTATTCTATCGATTACATCATCAATACTGGCTGATAATCTGTTTATATCCTCTCTATCGAATGGGGTGATAAATGTTGTTGCAAGTTCATCATTTATAGAATGGTTAAACGAGTCACCTTGACGCTCCAAATCTTTGATACGTTTATAATACTCCTCTCTCTCTTGTGATGTGTGGTGTGAAATACTCTCTTCAAGAAGTGTTGCTGTTTCTAAAAGAGTGTCAGATAAATTATTTAATAGTGGAAAAAACTTTGGTTCCTTAGGAGTCAGTTTACCGAATAAAGAGTTTTTCATAAGTGTATTATCGTATTTTTATATTATATTATTTCTCAGATGTAATCGCGGCCCAAAAAAAATAAAGTTTACGAAATTACACAATAATTATTTAAAAAAACATCTCTATTTTAAATAAAAAAGTAATTACAAAGAGATTAATGAGAGATAATTGTAACACAGATGTAATATACTTGTTATCAATATATAAATTGTTATTTATAGTTTTTCAATCGTTTTTCCATAGATATTGCTAATTTTGCGATGTTTATTTAAAAACAAAATTAATAAGTATGAAAACAGAACAAGGTTCTACCATCAAAGGTCTTACCAATGACGAGGTATTAAAGAGTAGAGAAAAATATGGATATAATCTACTTACTCCTCCTAAGCGTCCATCCATGTGGATACTATATTTAGAGAAGTTTAAAGATCCTGTAATTCAAGTCCTTCTCATTGCTGCTCTATTCTCACTTGTTATTTCGATTATAGAACATGAATATGCTGAAACAATTGGTATATTCTGTGCTATATTTTTAGCGACCGGCATTGGCTTCTATTTTGAATATGATGCAAATAAGAAGTTTGATCTTCTAAATGCTTTAGGAGAAGAGACGCCTGTTACTGTAATTAGAAATGGTAATATAAATGAAATACCTCGAAAAGATGTGGTGGTAGGTGATATTGTTGTGTTGAATACCGGCGAAGAGGTTCCTGCTGATGGTACTCTTATCGATGCTGTATCTTTACAAGTAAACGAGTCTACATTAACAGGTGAGTTAATGGTGAATAAAACAATTAACGAAACTCTTTTTGATGACGAAGCTACTTATCCAAGCAATGCTGTTATGCGTGGTACTACCATAACTGATGGTCATGGTGTGATGAGAGTTGAAAGCATCGGTGATAAGACTGAGATTGGTAAAGTTGCTCGTCAAGCTACTGAGAAGAGTGGTGAAGAGACTCCACTGAATAAACAGTTGACTAAACTTGCTAACCTTATCGGGAGAATAGGATTTACTATAGCAATATTGACATTCATCATATTTACAGGAAAAGATTTGTATCAATACTTTACTCTAAACGAAACTATCGATTGGTTGAGAGTGATGCAGATTGTGCTTAAATACTTTATGATGTCGGTTACACTTATTGTTGTAGCTGTTCCTGAAGGGCTTCCAATGAGTGTTACACTAAGTCTTGCTCTTAACATGCGCCGTATGCTAAAGACAAATAACTTAGTTCGTAAAATGCATGCTTGTGAAACAATGGGTGCTATTACAGTTATCTGTACTGATAAAACAGGTACGTTAACACAGAACTTAATGCAGGTATACGATGCTGATATTCAAAAAGATAAAGAATATCTGCTTCCTGAAGCTATAAGTGTAAATAGTACTGCTTTCCTTGAGACAAAAGCTGAAAATGGTAAACCTTCAGGAGTAGGTAACCCTACAGAAATTGCTCTTTTACTGTGGTTAAATGGTAAAGGGACAAATTATCTCTCTATTCGTGAAACCGTGAAGGTTATTAACCAGTTGACATTCTCGACTGAGAGAAAATATATGGCAACATTGGTAAACTCTCCTACCCTCAATGCAAGAGTATTATATATGAAGGGAGCACCCGAGATTGTAATGAGCAAATGTAATCTTTCGAAAGAGGAAATTGAACAATACAATGCAAAACTTCTTGCGTACCAAAATAAAGCGATGCGTACTTTAGCTGTTGCATATAAAGTAGTAAATGATGAGTCGAAAGATAAATGTGAGGATATCGTAAAAGAAGGAGGACTTAATCTCATAGGTATTTTTGCTATTAGTGACCCTATTCGTGAAGATGTTCCTAAAGCTGTAGGAAGATGTCAATCCGCAGGAATACAGATCAAGATAGTAACAGGTGATACTCCTGCTACTGCTACAGAGATAGCTAGACAGATTGGCCTTTGGACCGATAGTGACACTGAGCGTAATCGTATCACAGGAACAGAGTTTGCTGCTCTTTCCGATGAAGAGGCATTGGACAGAGTATTAGATATAAAAGTTATGAGTAGAGCTCGCCCTATGGATAAGCAGAGACTAGTTCAACTTCTTCAACAAAAGGGCGCTGTAGTTGCTGTGACAGGCGATGGTACAAATGATGCCCCTGCCCTTAACCATGCACAGGTTGGTCTGTCTATGGGAACAGGTACTTCAGTTGCAAAAGAGGCTAGTGACATAACTTTGCTCGATGATTCATTCAACAGTATTGCCACAGCAGTGATGTGGGGACGTTCACTATATAAAAACATTCAAAGATTTATTGTTTTCCAATTAACAATTAATCTAGTTGCACTAACCAGCGTACTTCTCGGTGCATTCTTCGGTACAGAACTTCCACTTACTGTAACTCAAATGTTATGGGTAAACCTAATAATGGATACATTCGCTGCAATGGCTCTTGCATCAATACCACCAAGTATGGATGTAATGAAAGAGAAGCCTAGAAAAGCTTCCGATTTCATTATAACTCCTTCAATGCTAAAAAATATCGTTGGTGTTGGCATTGCTTTTCTTATCATATTGATGAGTTTCATTATATATATGAATGGATTAACAACTGAAGCTATGCCGTTGGCACTTACTCAGTTCTTTACAATATTCGTTATGCTGCAATTCTGGAATATGTTCAATGCAAGTGTATTTGGTACTAACCACTCTGTATTCAAAGATGGACGTCATGCTGCAGGTATGATTCTTGTTGCTGCTTTGATTCTTATTGGACAGATTATTATTGTTGAATTTGGAGGTAAAGTATTTAGAACAGAGCCAATGAGTATTATATCATGGTTAACAATAATTGCATCTACATCCCTTGTTCTTTGGGTTGGTGAGATAATGAGATTTATAAGCAGAGTAAGAAACAAATAATTTTAATAATAATTGAGTTGAAATGGAGATTATAGGTGATGAATTATTGAATAATATTGAACCTTGTGCTGCTACAATCGGATTTTTTGATGGTGTGCATAAAGGACACCTTTTCCTTATATCACAATTAAAACGTGTAGCAGGTGAAAGAGGAGTTAATAGCGCAATAATTACATTCCCTATACATCCTAGGAAGGTGTTGAATGACCAATATCAACCACTATCCCTCTCCACTAAGGATGAAAAGATTGAATTAATCAATAAAAGTGGTGTTGATTACCTTATTCTTCTTCCTTTTACTAAAGAGATATCTAATCTTTCGGCTTTTGAGTTTATGAAATTGTTGAAAGATAGATATAACGTGGTAACTCTTATTATTGGTTATGATCACCGCTTCGGACATAATCGTTTGGAGGGTTTTGAAGATTATTGCAAATATGGCAAAGAGATTGGGATAGAGGTCATAAAAGCTGGGGAATATGACAACCATGAAGTTGCAGTAAGTTCATCTGTTATAAGGAGATTAATTTTAAATTCAGATATAGCTAAAGCAAACTCACTTCTGGGATATAGATACTCTATATCAGGGAAAGTTATAGACGGATATAAGATTGGAAGGAAACTTGGTTTTCCTACTGCTAATATTACCTTATGTGAAAAGGAGAAAATATTGCCCGGGAATGGTGTTTATGCTGTATATGTGTATGCCGATGATTTAAAGAGAGGGGGTATGCTCAATATTGGGAATAGACCGACCTTGGAAAATGGTGAAAACAGAAGCATAGAGGTAAATATATTTGATTTTGAAGGCGATCTATATAATAAAAATATAAAGATTGAGTTTGTTGAATTCTTACGCGAAGAGGAGAAATTTGATTCTTTAGAAACGCTTATTAATCAGCTAAACAAAGATAAAGAACAAACGTTGAATATATTGAAGAATATAAATTAAATTATGGTACAGGTCATTAAACTTCTTTTATACTATTTTCTTTCACAACTTTGTGTAACTGCATTGGCTATAGCCGGATACTTTTGCTTTTTCTATCTTAAATTCAACTCTTTCCCTGGACAATTGGGGCTACCTTTGAACTTATCATTAGCAGCAAACATTGTTTCAATACTATTTATGGTATGGTTAATATTAAGTAAAAAGTATCTAACTATAAATAAAGAAGCATTAAACCCAGGCAAGGGTAGTGATATCATCATTTACTCAATGATAGGTATTACAGCAATGATATGGATGAATTTTTTAAGCGATTTATTAAGCTTACCCGATTGGTTTGAATCCACATTCAAAATGATGCAAGATAATATTGTCGGCGTACTAACAATGGCAATCATTGCTCCAATATTCGAAGAGATGTTTTTTCGTGGTGCCATTGAAGGATACCTATTAAGAAAATGGAAAAATCCAAGATATGCTATTCTTGTCTCTGCACTAATTTTTGGTATTGTACATATTAATCCTATTCAAGTGCTCTTTGCCTTTTTATTTGGTCTGATACTTGGAGAAATTTACTTCCGTACTAAAAGTCTTACTGCAGTAATCATTCTTCATTTTATAAACAATGCTGCATCTGTAGCTCTAATGATATTATACCCAGAAGATGAAACTCTTACTCAACTATTGGGATTTGATAATATGGCTATTTTATCATCAATATCATTGATAGCATTCGTTTTACTTTTGAGGGCTTTCATAAATAGATATCCTAAAAAATATATCTAACATTCGATAAAAATATTTTAACTCTAGAGTAAACTCTTATAGTTTATTCTAGAGTTTTTTCATGTAATTTTATGATTCAGTAGTCCAATAATATTGGAAAGTACAGACTACTAGTGTATAATAAAGATTTTATTGAGATTTATTATACAAGTTTTCATACAAATATCATATAAATCACAATAAATCTATGTTTTATACTTATCTTTGCAGATGAAATTGATATTTGAAATAAATGAAGACATTTGAAGAATTAGGCGTCTCTTCCGAAATACGCAAAGCGATAGAAGAGATGGGATATGTAAACCCCATGCCAGTGCAAGAAGAAGTAATTCCATACTTGCTTGGTGAAGGAAATGACGTCGTTGCCCTGGCTCAGACAGGGACTGGAAAAACAGCCGCTTTTGGTCTGCCGCTGCTCCAAAAAATTGATATTAAGAAAAGAGTGCCACAAGCACTAATTTTATGCCCTACTAGAGAATTATGCCTACAGATTGCAGGTGATCTAAATGATTATTCTAAATATATTAACGATTTAAAAATACTTCCTGTTTACGGGGGTTCATCTATTGAGAGCCAAATAAGAAGTATGAAGGCTGGAGTTCACATTATTGTGGCTACTCCGGGAAGGCTTATTGACCTTATCGAGCGTAAAGTAGCTAATCTTGAGACTGTAAATAATGTCGTTATGGATGAAGCTGACGAAATGCTTAATATGGGATTCACTGATAGCATCAACTCTATTCTAGAAAAAGTCCCTGAGAATAGAAATACATTGATGTTCTCGGCTACTATGAGCCCTGAGATATCTAGAATAGCTAAAACTTATCTCCATAACGCCAAGGAAATTACTATTGGAACAAAGAATGAAGGTAGCAAAAACGTTACTCATACTGTATATACTGTTCATGCTAAGGATAAATATGCTGCATTGAAACGCATTGTTGACTTCTATCCACAGATTTATGGTATCATTTTCTGTCGCACTCGTAAAGAGACTCAGGAAATTGCAGATAAACTTATTCAGGATGGATATAACGCTGACTCACTACATGGCGAGCTATCACAAGCACAACGTGACCTTGTTATGCAGAAGTTCCGTCAACATCATCTTCAATTACTTGTTGCAACCGACGTTGCTGCTCGAGGACTTGACGTAAATGACCTTACACACGTTATAAACTATGGTCTTCCTGATGATACCGAGAGCTATACCCACAGAAGTGGACGTACCGGACGTGCGGGTAAAACAGGTATCTCTATAGCTATCATTAACCTTCGCGAAAAAGGAAAGATGAGAGAGATAGAAAGAATCATCAACAAGAAGTTTAATATTGGTAAGCTTCCTTCAGGAAAAGAGATTTGTCAGCAACAACTTATTAAGGTTATCGATGATATCGAGAAGGTTAAAGTTGACGAAGAGGAGATTGCTGATTTCCTTCCAGGTATATACAGAAAATTTGAGTGGTTATCAAAAGAGGATCTTATAAAGAGAGTTGTATCTAGCGAGTTCAACCGTTTCCTTGATTACTATAAAAATGCTCCTGAAATTGAGACTCCAAACTCAAACGATAGAGGTGAAAGAACTGATAGAGGCGATAGAGATTCTTCACGTAGAGATAGAGGAGACGACAGAGAGAAGAGCACAAGAAAAGCTGAAAAAGGGTATACTCGTCTTTTCCTTAACCTCGGTAAAATGGATGGATTCTATGCTAACCAGGTTATTGAACTCATCAACCGTAACATGAAGAGACAACGTACTAACATCGGTAGAATAGATTTAATGAAAAACTTCTCATTCTTCGAAGTTGACGAAAAACAGGCTAAAGCGGTTGTTGATGCTCTGAATGGCGTAACCCTTAACGGACGTAAAGTAGTTGTTGAAGTTGCCGGTGAAAATAATGGCAAAAGCGACAAAGGTGGACGCAAACGTTCTGACGCTCCTAGACGAGAAGATGACAAAGGTGGGCGTAAAAGCAAACCTTCACGCGAAGAGAGAGGATATACCGGATCAAGAGGCCCAAAAAAGGCTCGCCAAAATGAAGAGTTTCCTGAATACCAAGAATCAAAAAAGAAAGAGAACTGGTTACAGTTTTTTAATAATGGCGACGAAGGATACGCTCGCAGGAAAAAGAAATAGTTTATGTAAAAGAGTGACATTAAAGTCATATATATAACAAGCAATCCCTGTTAGAACA
Source organism: Bacteroidota bacterium (assembly GCA_023415545.1). Taxonomy (GTDB): domain Bacteria; phylum Bacteroidota; class Bacteroidia; order Bacteroidales; family Bacteroidaceae; genus Phocaeicola. The sequence continues at coordinate 17,910 of JAEZKJ010000142.1, read as the reverse complement.
GATATTCTAGCAGGGATTGATCGTTTAATAAATAAGTTTTTAAGTCAACCTCATCTTTACGATAGTATTTAAAAGCTCATTTAATGTCTTTTATCGAACTATTAAATTTACTTTTTTAGCTGAGAGTCTTGCTTTTATCCACTCCTTGATTTTAGTCTGCTCACCCATCGGTGGAACCTTTTTGAAATTCAGTAAAGCGATAGTAAGTGTATCTAATCTAGCTGAATCAACATTTACCTCTATAGATTTAGCAAAAGCAAAGGAGACAACATTAGGATATAAAACTTTCATCTCGGCTGCAACATTTTTATCTACATTAGTGTAACCATCAAATAGACTTAATTTCCTTTGTAGAGAATCAATTGTACGTTGCTGCTGTGTAAGCCTCAACTCACTATTCTTATAGAAATCTTCCATTATCTGTGATTTAACAGCTCCAACATCCAAATTATTTTGACTGAATCCCTGAAGAACGACAAGTGAGGTTCCGGCAAGTTTATAGTTTTTAAGCTGATCTTTTGCCATAGCTATCTGCTGATCAGAAACATCTTTACCAATCAAAACAACCTGAATTTTCTTATCCTCATATGAAATTTTCTTTTCAATAAGTTGCGTACCAGGGAAATTAAGTACATCTGCAACATAATTATCTGCTGAACTGGTGAAAATAGTCTTTTTAACGAGTCCATAAGTTATATATATAGCAGGACACATAGTTACAATGGTTATAATGATTATGTACCTCTTTACCTTTTTTGCACTCACTGCATTAGCTATATCTATCTTCTTAAACTTCATAACCCTTACTCCAAATAATGTTGCAAGACTAATGAAGACTGAATTGATAAAATACAGATAAAAAGCTCCAAGGAAATAATAAATATCACCGGTAGCTAATCCAAAACCTGCAGTGCAAAGAGGTGGCATAAGGGCAGTAGCACAAGCTACACCTGGAAGAACATTACCTTTATCTTTAGTGAAAAGAGCCACTATACCTGCCATACCACCAAAAAATGCAATCAATACATCGTAAATGTTAGGAGATGTACGAGATAATAATTCTGACTGAGCCTGATCAATAGGTGTAAGGTAAAAATATATTGTAGAAGTAAGAATACTGAAAACAGTTGCTATCAAAAGGTTTATAAGCGACTTTTTAAGAAGTTCAAAATCACTTATACCAACTGAAAGGCCTATACCCATAATAGGACCCATTAAAGGAGAAATAAGCATAGCACCAATGACAACTGCTGTTGAGTTTACATTTAATCCAAGAGAAGCAACGAAAATGGCGAAAATCAAAATCCATAATGTTACTCCTTTAAACTCCACCCCTCTCTTAATACCTTCTACAGTCAATATTTCATCTTCAGGACTTTTAGGTATACGTAGATAATTATTAACGAATGCCCTTATAAAAGGCATATTTTTTAATTCCTTACCAATTTCTCCACCTATTTTTTCCATAATTTATCTTTAATGAATTCTTTATAAACAATGTAACATACAAAAGTTGCTAGTAATATAGAACGAACAACTAGCAATAGTATAATGTTTTGAAAAGGAAGCATCAATGATATAATATATATAGAAATAGTAAATAGTGTATATAATCCTATAGATTTAAGGTCATAATTGATTGGGAATTTCTTCTGACCAACTATATAAGATAGTATCATAGCAACAGCATATCCGGCAAAACCAGCCCATGCACAAGCCATATAACTATATTTAGGAATAAAAATTACGTTTATCAATATCAAAACAAAACAGCCTGCAAACGAAAAATATGCACCCCACTTTGTTTCATCAATAAGTTTATACCAAAAAGAGAGATTGAAATATATACCCATAAAAATCTCAGCCATCATTACTATAGGTACTACTTTCAAACCACCCCAATAGTCGGGAGCGAGAATATATTTTATTACATCCAGATAGAGAGAAACAGTTAAAAATGCTAGAAGAGTAAATATTATAAAATATTTCATTGCATCAGCATATAACTTCTTACTATCCTTATCTTTACTTTTACCAAAAACAAATGGCTCGTATGCATATCTAAATGCTTGAGTAAGCATAGCCATAATCATGGCAATTTTGCTTGAAGCACCATAAATACCTAACTCAACTTTTGCTTGAGCAGGGTCAGGATATACATGAGGGAAAATTATTTTATCGGCTACTTGATTCAATATTCCTGCTACCCCTAATATCAAAATTGGGTATGAATAGTTCAACATTTTCTTCATCAGCACCTTATCAAAACCGGCAGCGAACTTCAACTGTGGGATAAGCAGAAGCATTATAGCACTGGTACATATCAGGTTAAATAAGAATGCATAGAACACATCTGAACCATCGAGAAATATATAATAAAATATATTAAGCGTTATATTTAGAAATATGAAAAGCAGTTTTAATGAGGCAAAAAGTATTGGTCGCTTTTTAAACCTTAAATATGCAAAGGGCATAGCTTGAAAAGCATCCATAGCAACTACTATTGCCATCATACCAATATACCATGGATGGTCATGATACCCCATAACATTGGCTATATTTTGGAGGAAAACCATACATATCGATATAAATATCAAAGATGTAGTGGCCACAATAATAAGAGTAGTCGAGTAAACTTTTGTTGGGTCATTTCCCTCTTTATTTACAAAGCGGAAAAAGGTTGTCTCCATACCATAAGTTAAAATTACCATCAGAAGTGCTGTCCATGCATACACCTCTGTAACTATTCCATAACCACCTGATGCAGCCGACATTGCCGCTGCATATATTGGAACTAACAAGTAGTTAAGAAATCGCCCTATGATACTGCTTACTCCGTAAATCGCTGTATCCTTAGCCAATGATTTTAGTCCTGCCATTATATTTCGTCAAATAAATTACGTTGACTTGAATAGAAACTTCTTCCAAGATGTAAATATGCCAATTCTGTAACCTCGCGTCCTCTTGGGGTACGTTTCAAGAAACCCTCTTTAATTAGGAAAGGCTCATAAACCTCCTCTATAGTACCCGGATCTTCTCCCAACGCAGTAGCAATTGTAGTAATACCAACAGGACCACCTTTAAACTTATCTATAATTGTGCATAGAATCTTGTTGTCGACTTCATCAAGTCCATATTTATCAATATTAAGTGCTTCTAAAGCCACTTTAGCAATATTAATATCTATTTTACCTGTACCTTTTACCTGTGCAAAGTCACGTACTCTACGTAAAAGAGCGTTAGCGATACGAGGTGTACCACGGCTTCTAGAAGCTATCTCACCCGCAGCTTCACAATCGCAAGGCACCTTCATTATAGCTGCCGAACGGCGAATAATTTTTGATAATATATCATCATCATAATACTCAAGATGGAGATTTATACCAAAACGAGCTCTAAGAGGAGCTGTAAGCAGTCCACTTCGTGTAGTTGCTCCCACCAGAGTAAATGGATTAAGATCAAGTTGGATGCTACGAGCCGATGGGCCCTTATCAATCATTATATCAATGCGATAATCTTCCATAGCCGAGTAGAGATACTCCTCAACGACAGGGCTCAAACGATGTATCTCATCAATAAAAAGCACATCGTTAGGTTCAAGACTTGTGAGCACGCCAGCCAAGTCACCAGGTTTATCAAGTACAGGTCCAGATGTTACCTTAAACCCAACACCTAATTCATTAGCAATAATATTACTTAAAGTAGTCTTTCCAAGTCCGGGAGGTCCATGCAAAAGGACATGATCAAGAGCCTCAGCTCTGAGTCGGGCAGCTTTAACAAATATACGCAAATTATCAACCACCTTGTCCTGCCCACTAAAATCATCAAAGTTCAATGGTCGTAAGGCATTCTCAAACTCCTTCTCCCTACCACCGAATTGTTGCTCGTGTATATCGAATCTATCTTCCATTTATATATAAATATAAGACAAAGGTAAAAAAGAAAAATCAAGATGGTACTTTGATTATTAAAAAATAAAAAAGGGTAACCAATATATATTAGCAACCCTATTCATAATATTTAATTTAATAATCAATTATCCATTACTTTACGATCAGGATCTTTTAGAGTAAGAAACCATTTCCCATCTACTTTAACCGGGTTAATCATAAATCCTATTGTGTTTGGAGTCTTATCTTCTGGAGAAGTATGTTTAAAGAATTCAATTTGATATTTTACATCATTATTAGCTTGATCAATAAAAGCGTAATAGTCAAGTTTATAATCTACTACCGGAAAAAACTTAAAGTTTTGACGTAGCTCTTTCTCTTTGTTCTGTGGAACTTTAATTAATGAATCATTTCTGATTATATATAGCATATCAATTGCAGCATCAATATGACCCATTTTAAGAGTATCCATACATGCATTCGATAAGCGTAGAATATCTAATGTGTCTTGTGCTGTTAGTTCACTAATAAACTTATCTTGAGCAGTTTGTTTCTTCTCTTTTTTCTGTTCAGAACATGCTGAAAGAATCAGAAGTAGGATAATTGTTAAATAAAAATATTGTCTTTTCATATAGTTTTTTTTATAAAAAACAGGTGCACATAAATGCACACCTGTCTTTATATTATTTCAATTGTCAAAATATTAGTTACCTAATGTTCCTTTAACATTTACATCAGCAAATGTTCTAATTTCACCCCATGTATATTCGAATACTACAGGGATGCGAAGTTTAAATGACTGAACATTGTTTCCGTTGTTCTCATATTTAATCTTACCCATTAATGTAACAATTGCATCATAAGTTGCTTTAGTACCAGATGAAGCAGCATTGTAAGTAGTTAAGTCAAAATGAGTACCAGATGTAGTTACATTACCATTAGCATCTAACTGAGTCAATTTAATTGCACTAGTCTTAGCAGATAATTTGGTTGTTCCTAATGTTCCTCCACTTAAATCTGTAGTAACATTCGCAAGATCAACTGTAGCATGATGTATTCCATAAAATGCATACAACCAACTATTAGAATAATCAGTTCCACTTACAAAATTAACATCGCGCCAGTCACTAAATGTGAAGATCTTAGCTAAATCAATAGTTGATCCATTAGCCTCTGCATCAACAAACACACCAGTATTATTACTATTTGGATCTATTGGACGAATGAAGTAAGCAGGATATTCACCATTATTCAAAGGATAAGCAATGTTACAGCTACTATAAGCGCAGATTCCAATATTTGCAAAATGAGCAGCTTCATTATGACCATATGCATTAAGTAACTCTTTAGAAATAGCATTATTAGCATAAGTGATATTTCCATTAGTTTGATTAATAGTTGCAACTAATTTTTTTGCAGCATCATTTTTAGAAGCATATAGATTAGTATTCATAAAGACACCATCATCTGATTTCAAAGCATATTTCAATGCATTAGCAGTTGTTAAATCATAAGTTACATTAGACCATTTATCTATAGCCTTAGTATTGTCTACTGATAGAGTATAAGTGTCATCACCAATCTTTATAACATTTTGTACAGCAGCAAAGTAATATTTATAACCACTAGCTACAATACCAAACTTAGGTACATTACCTTCCCAAACTTGATTCAAGTCAACTACATAATTAGAAGTGTTCAAACCATCTTTTGGATACTGTACGTTAAGACGAGTATTTTGAAGATTATTATACCAATAATTTGACAATTTAGTAACAACAGAACCTTGTGGTTTATCTATAGTTACAGTGAAAGGCATATAAATAGGAATATTTGCAGTTGAATTTTGCTTGCTTATATATCTTACATAAATAGTAGCTGTATGATTATCCATCAAATAAACCTTTTGTTGTTCTTGTGGATTAAGTGACCACATAAGAATTGTATTAGTTGTTCCTGTTGGATCAGCAGATTCAGTTACAACTCCAAGGATTTGTTCACTTGTTGCAGGTTCATATACAGTACCATTTTTAACAAACTGATTTCCATTATCTGAAGTTTCATCAAATTTGTACAAAGCATCAAACTCATTTTTAGATTGAACAGCTGCTTTTTGAAGTAATTGATATGATATTTGAGACCAAGTAAGTTTCATTTCAAGATCATTACAATCAAATTTCTCAGAGAAAGTAAATGGTTCGGTTGTAATAGAACCAATTTTCTTAACAATCTCAAGCTTTATGAAAGCATATAAAACCACTCTATTTTCTGAATCAAGAAGACGTACTCTGACTATAGGACGTTTTCCTACAGAAGAAATACCTTGCTGAGACATAGTAGCACCACTTGCATCAACTATACGTGGAGATAGGATACCATTCTCCAAAACAGAATATTTACTATCAGATGTTTCATTATCACCAGTCTTATATTGCATAAGTGCAAAGTCATACTTCAATCCAAACTTAGCCTCTTCACCAAATTTCCAAAGTTTATGCATTCCACCATTCTTTGTCTTAGAATCCCAATCATAATGAGTACCTATAATTTCCTTTAAATCTATAGATCCATCATAAGCTACTTGAGCACTTGGTGTGTTTTCTATTGCCTCTAAAAGATTTTTACACAATTCATCTGTACTAGCAGGACAATTATGAGATTCATAATCCTCACTTGAAAAAGCTATAGCTCTAGGATAAATAGTTGAAGCATAAAGCATTGCATAATCTGAAGTTACTGTAGTATCTTTATCCCCACTCTTAACTATAGCTTGAAGAGCCATAATATTAGCTGTAGATCCGCCTTCTGGACGCATTCTACGTTCATAACCCTCATTGGCAATCTCACTACCTAAAGCTTTAAAGCCTAAAGTAATAACACCTTCTGTTGGACCAGAAAGAGACTCAACTGTTGGATTTGCTACAGATGCTCTAGATATTGCTTCAACATCTCTTGAAATAAACGATAAATTTTCTTTAACAACCTTAGCACTTGATGGGTTGATATGATAGTTAATCATTTCAATAGGATTATATTCCAAATGATCATCATCTACAACATCATAAACCCACTCTTTAGCTGGAGTTATAACAGTACAAGAAACTTCGTTTTCATCATTAGTAGTGACATTAGTGCTAGTACCTTCTTTATGATACATATATTTCATATAAGGATACTCAATTGCCTCAATACCATTTACAAATAGATCTGACTTAAATACTAAAGATTTAAGAGTCAAAACGTCATTTAATCCAAAAGAAACTGATTGATTTTTATACATTATAGTATATCCAACAATCGCTCCATCAGCATCCTTATTATCCTTTATAGAGATAACTCCTTCAGAAGGAATCACAACAGCTGTTTCCGTCCCATTGTACAATACCTTACCAGTTTTTGCATCTACAGTAAGTTTAGTTGGATCAAAAGCTTCTGGAGGAGTAGGAGTTGTTGGGAATGTGATTTTACCTGATGAGATAACTGAATTATCCTTTAATAGTGATACCGTTCCATCTGCAGCAACTGTAATAGAATATGTAGGAAGATTTGCAGCAATAGTGTAAGACACACTAGAACCGTTACTATCTACTACTGTTAAAATCCCTTTCGCAGAATCATAGGTAACTGATTTAACAAAAGAACCAACCTTGTTTTGCAAATCTCCAAGGCTAGTTGCAATTTGATCGATTTGTCCTTGTAAATTATCGATATCATCATCATAATCTTTACAAGATACAAAAGTACCTGTTGCGGAAACCAAGAAGGTTCCGAACAGAATCGCACTTAAAAACTTTTTGTACATAATAAAATAATTAAAATTTATAAATTTAATTGACTAAAAAATATTGTTTATTTCACTCTCATCTTCTTGACTAGAAATGACATATTGCAGTGGTGTAACTCCTATTACTTTTTTAAAAGAGGCATAAAAGACACTCCTTGATGAAAATCCACATCTTTTTGGTAATCGGCTAATTGGAATGTGTTCATAGTCCAGCAAGTACTTTGCATACTCTATGCGGTATTTATTAATAAGTTGTTTTAGGTTACACTTAAAATATCTATTAATCACGTTTGATAGATAGGTAGTATTAGTACCAACTATATGACTAAACTTAACAAGGGTGATTGTAGGATCGAGATACACATTTCTTATCTCAAGATTATATAGTATACTAGTATACAAATCACGATCGCATTTACGTTGAAGATTATCATCTTCTACAGATAATAAATCCCATTGATTCCGAGCATATTCTATTATATCCTCCCTTTTCTTAGCAGCAAACAATTCACTATCTTTTACTGTTTTTTTTCTTTCTAACTCCATGGACTTGTCTAGTTTAGTCAGTTAATCGAAAGACAAATGTATTTCTTATAATTTATTAAACAAGACTTTTAATTGATTTTATTTATAAATATTAGGATATTTTTAAGTTTTAGGAATTTATCGCATTTTTATGATAAAAAATCAGAGATAAGATAAGAGGCAATTTTAAAAGACATAATAAAATTCACAAGATAATCAACACTTATTTTATTGTATAACAGATGTTTATAAAAGCATACATTTATTTTTTATCAAACAATTCAATCAAACCAAAATAAATATTTATTGAATATTTATTTTACAAGACATTCTAATTGTCCGATATTTTAAAATATTAAATTTGATATACATCAATATTTTATGCCATTTTAATAAACACAAAAAGAGATTGTAGTTAATAAACCAGCAACTAAATGTATAGAAAGAAGAAAAGGCAAATTTGAAATTTCTTTATCTTTTATGAAATTGATATGAAATATGATATATACAAAAAAATCCATGGTATATAAAGTGCATTGACTTTATATACCATGGACAAAATTTATAGATTAATTCTACTATTTACTCAATTCTCTGGATTTTTCACCTAGGTAACCACCATGATGACGTTTGCTATACTCCTCGATAGTAAAACCTGTACGTCGCATTGTTTCAACAACAAGTATATCACCTATAACAGTCATAACTGTTGTAGAAGTAGTAGGAGTCATTCCTAAAAGACAAACCTCACTTGGATGACCGGTGCATAGACAAATATCTGACTCTTGCGCTAAAGGGCTCTCAGGATTACTTGTTATGACGATATATTTCAATTCCGGATTAAGAGTGTGCGCCAACTTAGTAAGTTCTACAATTTCTCTTGTTTTGCCTGAATTAGAGATGAGAAGAAGAAGATCATTTTTTTGTAGAATTCCTAAATCTCCATGTTGTGCCTCACTAGGATGGAGAAAAACAGATGGTATACCGGTAGAGCAAAAAGTTGTAGCTATATTCATAGCAATCTGTCCTGCTTTACCCATTCCTGATGTTACAAGTTTGCCATTCTTTTTGTGTACCTGCTCAACTATAAGCTCAACAGCCTTCTCGTAGGCATCAGTAACCGGGATATTTCTTACTGCCGCTGCCTCTTTCTCCAATAAATCATTTATAGATGTCAGCATAATTAGTTATCAATATGTTGTTGTTTTAATTAGTGTACAAATATCTGCATTTTTTGATGAAGAGCAATAACATTTATTGTATTTTTGTATACACATTGATGGATTAGATAATAAAATGACAGAATACAACATATTCACTCTAACAAACGGACTTAGGGTTATTCATATACCAAACTCTTCCGACGTGGCTTATTGTGGTTTTGCTATAGATGCCGGAACACGCGATGAGTCAGATAAGCAGGAAGGTATGGCTCACTTTGTTGAACATACAATCTTCAAAGGCACCAGTAAAAGAAGAGCATGGCATATCCTTAACCGAATGGAAAGGGTTGGTGGTGAACTAAATGCTTATACCAACAAGGAGGAGACTGTAGTATATAGTTCTTTTTTAAAAGAGGACTTTTACAGAGCTGCTGAACTTCTTACCGACATTGTTTTCAACAGCACTTTTCCGCAGAGTGAGATTGACAAAGAGGTAGAGGTAATATTGGATGAGATTCAAAGTTATAAAGACGACCCTTCGGAATTGATACTTGATGACTTCGAGGAGATACTATTTCCTAATCACCCTCTTGGAAAAAATATTTTAGGCAAAGCTGAATATTTAAAAAGTTTTCAAACTAAAGATGCGTTAGAATTCACATCAAAGTTTTATCGCACAACAAACATGATCTTCTTTATCCAAGGGGATATAGAGAAGAGTAAAGTGAAAAAAATCATAGAAAAACTTACTTGTGATATACCAATGTTGCATACTGAAAAAAATAGGATTGCACCATTGCCATATCTCCCCGAGAAAAGAATTATATGTAAAGATACACACCAAGCTCATATCATGATTGGTAGTCGCGGATATGGTGCTCATAATGATAAACGTACTGCTCTTTATCTGCTCAATAATATACTAGGAGGGCCGGGAATGAATAGCCGACTCAACGTAAGTCTTCGGGAAAAGAGAGGATTAGTTTATAATGTAGAGGCAAACCTTACATCGTACACTGATACCGGCGTTTTTTGCATATACTTTGGGTGCGATATTAAAGATATTGATAAATGTATATCTATTACTGAAAAAGAACTTAAGAGGCTACGTGATAACAAGTTTACGACCTCACAATTAGATTCTGCAAAAAAACAGATTATTGGACAGATAGGTGTTGCAAGTGACAATTTCGAGAATAATGCACTTGATATAAGTAAATCATTTCTTCATTATAATAAAGTGGAGCAACAGAAAGATATTTTCAGAAGAATAGAATCTATAACTTCTGATACTCTGCTTGAAGTTGCAAATGAGATGTTTACGCCCGATTATCTATCGACACTGATTTATAAATAAATTATACATAGTATGAAATATTTATTATTACTGATTATCGCTGTTGGATTATCAGTTCCAACACATGCACAAACAGGACAAAAACTCGATATTTGGTTTGACAAACCAATGTCGGCAAATGAGATGTGGGAAGAGGCTACTTTGCCAATTGGAAATGGTAGTTTAGGAGCTAACATAACCGGAGGAATCTCAAAGGAGATACTTACTCTTAATGAAAAGAGTCTTTGGAGAGGAGGCCCAAATACCAAAGGAGGAGCTAATCATTATTGGAATGCCAATAAAGAGTCGGCGCACATACTACCTCAAATACGTGAAGCATTTTCACAAAACGACCAGAGAAGAGCCGAACAACTTACAAAAGATAATTTCAATGGATTGGTAGACTATGAAAGTAGTAAAGAGCCTGAATTTCGATTTGGTTCATTTACAACTCTTGGGAAAGCTGTAATAACTACTGGACTTCGTGAATGTATATATAGCGATTACCGACGTTCTCTTTCACTCGACTCGGCTGTAGTTACAGTCAGTTTTATACAAGATGGTGTAAAGTATAAAAGAGAGTACTTTGCATCATATCCGGATAGTATAATTGTCATTCGTTTCACTGCTGACAAACCTGGAAAGCAAAATTTGAGGTTCACCTATGAAACTAACGCAGAGTCTAAAGGTGTTACTATAAGCGACTCCCCTACTTCTATTTTTTATAAAGGTGAATTGCTAAATAACGGAATGGAGTTTGCTCTAAGAGTGAATGCTATTGCTAATGGCGGAACATTAAAGTCGGAAAAAGGAAGAATAATTTCAAAAGAGGCTGATGAAGTGACTTTTATTATTTCTGCTGATACAGATTACAAAATAAACTTCTATCCCGATTTCAACGATAATAAGGCTTATGTTGGAGTAAATCCTGAAAATAGTACTAAAAAGATAGTTGATAATGCTATTAAACAGAGCTATAAAGATATTTTAAATAACCACATCAGTGATTATAAGAGACTATTCGATAGAGTAAAAATTGACTTAAATCCACATGCTCCAATGACATTGCAATATCCTGCAATTACCGATTTGCCTACTTATATGAGGTTAGATAGATATAGAAAAGGATATGCAGATTATAATTTAGAGGAGCTATATTATCAGTTTGGACGTTATCTGTTAATAGCCTCATCACGTGAAGGATCTCTTCCAGCTAACCTTCAAGGAGTTTGGGCTGAAGGTGTTGACGGACCTTGGCATGTAGATTACCACAACAATATTAATCTCCAGATGAACTATTGGCCTGCTTCATCGACAAATCTTAATGAATGTATTCCACCTCTGATTGATTTTATCAAGACACTTATAAAACCTGGTGAGAAAACTGCTAAATCATACTTTGGCGCTCGTGGTTGGACTGCATCCATATCGGGCAATATTTTTGGATTCACATCACCATTGACAGACAAAAATATGTCATGGAATTTTAACCCTATGGCAGGACCTTGGTTGGCAACTCATGTATGGGATTATTATGACTATACTCGCAATAAAGAGTTCTTAAAAGATACCGGATATGATATAATTAAAGAGAGTGCCGATTTCACTGTAGATTACCTTTGGCGAATGCCTAATGGTAAATACACAGCAGCTCCATCTACATCCCCTGAACATGGGCCGGTAGACAAAGGAGCTACCTTTGTTCATGCTGTTATTCGAGAGATTCTGATGGATGCCATTGAAGCTTCTAAAGTGCTTGGGATAGATAAAAATAAAAGAAAAGAGTGGCAGAATGTACTAAACAATCTTGTCCCTTACCAAATAGGCAGATATGGCCAATTGATGGAGTGGTCGGAAGATATTGATGACCCTAAGGATGACCATCGTCATGTAAACCATCTATTTGGACTTCATCCTGGACGAACTATTTCACCTGTAACAACTCCTAAGTTGGCTGAAGCATCGAAAATAGTACTTGAGCATCGTGGCGATGGAGCAACAGGATGGAGCATGGGTTGGAAACTTAATCAATGGGCACGTCTACATGATGGCGACCATGCTTATAAACTATTTGGGAATTTATTGAAAAATGGTACAATGAATAATCTTTGGGATACTCACCCACCTTTTCAGATAGATGGTAATTTTGGAGGCACTGCAGGCGTTACAGAAATGCTTATGCAATGTCATATGGGATTCATTGATCTGCTTCCTGCTCTTCCTAATGCTTGGAAAGATGGAGAGATAAATGGATTAAACGCTAGAGGAAACTTTGAAATCTCTATAAAATGGGAGAATAACAGACTCACTTCTGCAACTATTTTATCACGCTCAGGAGGTATTTGCCATATAAAATATGGTAATTACAAACTTAAAATAAAGAGCAAAGCGGGTAACTCTTATACTATAACCTTCGATGATAAAGAGGGGTTGAAACTTGCAAAATAGTAGGTTCTACTTCTTAGTAATGCTATAATTGCTTTTACAACAGATTAATCATAAAATAATGGCTATGAAACAATATATTGTTTCATAGCCATTATTTTATCTATTTTTTAGGCAAAGTCACTTTAAATTTATCGCTTGGACGATGTTCTTGATATATAATATCAACCATTCGCTTTACAACATCAGGATGTTGATTAGATATATCATTATCTTCATGTATATCGTTTTTCAAATCATATAAATGAGGAACTCCCTTTTTCACTACCAATTTCCAATCACTCATACGTAAAGCCATTTGATCTGTTTCATGAAACTCCCAATATAAGAATTCATGGTGTTTTTGTTGCTCATCATTACCAATAAGTGTAGGAGCAAAAGAAATACCATCGAAACAATCTCCTTTAAGCTCCTTGTTGATATACTTTTTAGGGAACTTTTTATCACCTATTATATCACAAAATGTTGGCATAATATCATAGAAAGCCAATTGATGGTCGTTTACTATTCCGGCTTTTACCTTTGCAGGCCATTTAACGATGAAAGGTACCCTAATTCCTCCTTCATAACATTGTCTTTTTAACCCTCTTAGTTTGCCATCTCTTCCAAAAAACTCTGGATCAGCTCCCCCCTCTTCATGAGGGCCATTGTCACTACTAAAAATAACAATAGTATTCTCATCAAATCCCTTTTCTTTTAATTTAGCAACGATTTCGCCCACATATGAATCCAGACGAGTAATCATACCGGCAAATTCGGCATGAGTATGTACTGATTCATTATATCTAACTTTATTATCCCCTCCCCAGGTTTTGTCATTAAAAAACTTCTTCTTGTAGAACTGCAAAATAGAATCATTAGGTTGCACCAATTCAGCATGAGGAAGTGTATAAGTGAAAAAGCCATAGAAAGGTGTATCACCACTCTGCTTGTCGATCCATTTCAAAGCTTGTCGATGAATTATATCTGCTGAATACTGACTCCTCTTTCTATAGTCATCGCCAAACATAGGATAATCAATATTTTCATCAAGCGTTATTCTTATTGTAGCGGTGTCACCTTCACTCTTACTATATCTGTTAAGGAAATTTGGATAATAAAGATGAGCTTGGAATTGGCATATATATCCATAAAATTCATCAATTCCTCTTTTTTCGGGAGTAGATGCTGAACCTTCATATCCTCCTGCCCATTTACCAAACATACCTGTAGTATAACCATTTTTCTTCATTATTTCAGGGAGAATAATATGGTTAGGGTCATAAGGTTCCTGTCCTACAACAGTATAGTCATCATTATTACCATATTTTATTAACGGAGATTTGCTCCAATATTCCTTATTTCCTCTTACATGACCATGGCCAGTGTGTTGTCCTGTCATTATAGTTGATCGAGAAGGCGCACTTACCGGGCTGCCTGAATAAGCTTGAGTAAAAAGCATTCCCTCACCAGCCAATTTATCAATGTTAGGAGTATTTATAAATTTCTGACCATAACATGCCAAATCGCCATACCCCATATCATCACACAAAATAAAAATTATATTAGGTTTTAGATTATCATTCTTAGCAAATGTATTATTAGCTACATCTGCTGCATAACAGAAATTAGTAACAGATAAAGTTTTAATTAGTACAGAACTAAAAAATATTGACTTATTAGATTTCATAATACCTCCTAATTTTATATTAATTATTCTATTTTTTTATTATTTATTTTCATCTTTTTATTGCTGATTTTCATATGCTTACCTCCCATTATATTAAGCTTATAAATAAAATGTAACATTGCATAGCTGTTTATTGAATTGTACATAATGACAGAACGAAGATTAGCTGTAAGATTTCTTGATATATTACTCTTTTGATGAAGAATATCATACATCTCTAAACTTAATATTGCTGAACCCTTAAAGAAGCTCTGCGAAATTTGTGCATTCCATACTATTTCATTTCTATTTAAAGTTTTATCACTATATCCACATCGTTGCTGAGATACAATATTAGTATTGATACTCATGTCCCATGGGATTTTAAATGAAAAAGAGGTTCCATATGAGTATAAATATGGTTCTTGATTATTTATTGGAAGAATCTTATTTTTCTCAAATGAATAAAGTATAGAACCATTTACCCCAACTTCAAGCCAGCTGTTTCTATAGCTAACTCCCAATCTCTGGTTTAAACGTAAATTTGTTATTCGATTTCTTAAATCCGTTTTTTCACTCTTATTATAAATAAAACCAACATTGTTATTATACCCAACTGTAGAGTTTGAGTTTATATGGAATCTTTTGTTTCTGAGTGCTGAATTGAAAACAAAAGTACAAGTTCCGTTCCAATCTCCGTTAATATTTTGTGGTGTAACAATCTGTCCTCCGGTTTCCGAATTATATATTGTGCTATTTGTCAAACTGTTCTGAACCATTGAAAAGTTTGTATTAAATGCTATCGTACGTTGGTATTTACTATTATATGAGTTATAGTTAAAACGAATATCATGAGAGAAAGATGGCAATAAATTGGGGTTTCCTACTTTTATATTTAGAGGATTGGTATCATCCGAGATTGGCAAAAGTTGCTCCATAGATGGTTGAGAAGAACGTCCATTATAGCTAAAACGAAAAACTTTATTCTTTGTGAAATTGTATCTTATACTTATTTGGGGAGCATAGTTAAAAACACTCCTTGAAGTATTAATTTCATTTTCTCCTTTTTGATATGATAAAACAGTATGCTGTGGTTGTAAAGATAGCCCAAGGCTAATGTTATATTTCGGTCTTACCATTCGAAGAGTAGTTGAAATATTATGATTAAAATAATCGTATTTTGCGCTCTTGCTTAGATTTGTGACCTCCAAATCTTCGTAATCTTGTGGTAAAGATTCGTTGATATTCCATTCCGGTATTGAAAGGAAATTATAGGTTTTTCGATCAGACACATTGTTTTTATAAAGAAATTGATAACTCACTTGGAAAAATGTAGCCTTGGCTATTGGCTCGCTATAATTTATTTGTGCACTATAATTATAACTATTTGTATTTACCGGGATAAAATAGTTTTTTAGAAATGTTGAATCATTACCATATTGATCTTTCATCCGGTAATAAGTAGTAATTTGATTATTTAGTCGCTCTGTCCTATTGTCATTATATCCATATCCTAAACGTAAACCAATATTTCTACCTTTATCATTAAGTTTTCTGTTTAAAAGAATGGAAGAACTAAAACTGTTTTTTTTGCTAAAAGAGATGTTTTTTGACTTTGAACTATTTATCCTGCTTTTTTCAAGAGAATTAATATTTGCAGAAACATGTTCTGCATTTTCATCTGCTTGCTCATATTCTGATGGTGATAAATAGTTATTTGGATTGTCAACCCATTTTAAAGGATCTTCATTAAACTGAGAACTTATATTGTTCTGATCCCCATGATCGTTTGAAAAATTAAAATTTGGACGGAAAAGTAAAGTTGTTTTTGGATTAATCTTCCATTGAAACCTAAAGCTACCTCTTAAGCTTTCTGACTTAGAATCGGAAAGATTATTTGCATTCGAAAATGTAGTTTTATTTGTAAGGAAACGTTGAGTCGAATTTATGCCATAGTAATTATTATCTTTTACTCTATAATCAATACTACCATCGAACTCAACTATTTTGTTTTCAAAAGCAATGTTTGCGCCAATATTCTTTGCTGCTGTAATACCTCTGTTTGTTTCCCATTTCTCCTTTGCACCACCACGAAATCCTTTACTATTAACATTATTAGCTGATGCTATGAATGACAACTGAGTGGATTCGCTGAAATTATTGTTCATAAGTTTGGATGAGTATCTATCTTTTGTCCCAACAGATAAATCGCTATTACCAAAAAAGCCTCTATTTTTATTTTTCTTTATCGTTATATCGAGTATAAGTTCATCTTCTCCATCATCTATACCCGTCATCTTCTCCATATCCGACTGCTTATCATAGCTTTTTATCTCTTCTATCATATCAGAAGGCAGATTTTTAAGTGCTACTTCAATATCTCCTCCAAAAAATTCCTTACCATTGATATTGATTTTTTTTACATTCTTACCATTAAGCTTTACCTTATTATCCTCTTCAATCTCTATACCAGGCATCTTTTCTACAAGTTCCTCAAGCGAAGCACCGGCAGTAACACTATAAACAGAAGCATTAAAAACTAAAGTATCTCCAATCGATTTTACCGGAGGAGCTTGAGCTATTATAACTGCTTCACCAAGCATTACAGCATCGTCAATCAAAGATATTACTCCTATATTCTTTGATTTATTATCCTTTAATGAAACATTTATTTCTTTAGGTTTATATCCAACAAAAGAGACCTTTATCAAATAATTATCTTTGTGTGGAACATCAATCTTAAAATAACCATTTTTGTCAGATGTAGTACCGGCTATAAATTTCTTTTCTGAGATTGACAATAGTTGAACTGTAGCATGCTCAATACTTTTCTGTGTTAATGAATCAACCAAATTCCCATATATTGAATTTACATTCTGAGCTGATAATATTGAAAATATTAACCAATAAAAAAGAGACAATATTAACCTCCTCACAATAGTATGACTAAATAAGTACCACATGTTAGGATGAAGAAAAGTGTTAATATATATATCAATCAGGCCCATCAAATTGAAGAGATATTGGTTTTGTTGAATTTAATTTTGTCAATTATGTGTTTTAAAAATCTTATTTAACAATGTGAATATCACAAATTTATACATTTCCCCTTAAATATT
>JAEZKJ010000139.1 GCA_023415545.1 Bacteroidota bacterium | reverse complement strand
GGACCTTCAGCAAAAGCAACATTGTCTTTATAAGCTGAAATAATTTTATTAGGATTTTCAGCTGTAGTCTTTTTTATCATTTGGAAGAGCGATGATTCCATCTCTTCACCATCAATTATAAATGTTCCACCAAAAATTTTGTGGCGGCAGTGTTCCGAGTTAATTTGAGCAAAGCCAAATACTTCCGAGTCAGTAAGTTTTCTTCCTAAATCGTTTTGTACTTTTAAAAGATAATCTATTTCCTCCTTAGAAAGAGCAAGACCTTCCTTTTCATTATACTCATCAAGGTTTTCTATATACATTATAGGAGCAGGTTGTCTGTTTACCACAAATATATCTTGGTTTAATCCATGATATAGCCTTTGAAGCATTGGATCAAACTCAGCCGACTCATCCTTGACAGGAAAATATTCTTCAATACGCAAAACACCTTCAATGCCCATATTTTGCGTTATTTCTACAGCATTAGTACTCCAAGGCGTAATCATTTCGCGGCGTGGACCGATGAAATAGCCTTTTAAGTTATCTTCATTCTCAACTACTGCCTCACCATATAACCAAGATAATTTGTCAATATCTTCGGTTGTTAAATCATGGTTTACCTCTGTAGCGATTATACTTTTAGAGGCTGTTTTGAAAAATAGAATCATATCTTTTATAATTGATTATTATGATAGAGTGTAATAAATTATTCAATATTATTAATAAAATGCAAAGTTATATAAAAGAGATTGCCTAAAAAAGAAAAACAAACTCAAATATAGGTACTTTCATAAAAAAGTCTCATCTTTGCATTATGAATTGGATAGAACAAGTAACCATACTGGATTTATTGGTGAAAGGTCTTATTGTAGGCGTAGTAGTTTCTGCGCCTTTGGGGCCTGTAGGGGTGCTTTGTATACAGAGGACATTGAACAAAGGACGATGGTATGGATTTGTAACAGGATTAGGTGCTGCTTTAAGTGATATTGGTTATGCTCTTCTTACCGGTTATGGTATGAGTTTTATGGATGAATTCCTTACAAAAAACCAGATATTACTACAGGTTATTGGTAGTATAATGTTATTCATTTTTGGAATTTATACCTTTAGAAGTAATCCCGTTCAATCTATTAGGCCAATATCCTCTACACCGGGAAGTTATTTTCATAATTTTGTGACAGCATTTTTTGTAACTTTATCTAATCCACTTATAATATTCCTATTTATAGGTCTTTTTGCAAGATTATCATTTGTTATGCCTGGAAGTCCGTTAGGATTTCAACTTGTGGGGTATATGGCAATAGTCTTAGGAGCTTTGTTGTGGTGGTTCGGTATAACTTATTTTGTTAATAAGGTACGTGCTAAGTTTAATTTACGTGGTATTTGGATGTTAAACCGTATTATCGGAATAGTTGTTATGGTATTGTCAGTAGCTGGCATAATATATACCTTCATGGGTAATTCACTTTATTGAACTTAATAACAATATAAGCCATGTTTATTTCTAGAATATTAAAAGAGAAGAATATTGCCGAATATTTAATTTATATGTGGCAAGTTGAAGACCTGATTCGTGCGAATAACTTTGATATTGAGGAAATAGATAAAAATGTTGTACAGAAGTACAATTTAGAAGAACCACAAAGAAAAGAGGTCCTGCAATGGTATGAGGATTTGATAAATATGATGAGAGAAGAGGGTGTTATGCATAAGGGACATCTGCAGATAAACAAGAATATAATAACTTGGCTGACAGACCTTCACCTTAGACTATTAAGTTCACCTAAATTTCCATATTATAGTGCTGCGTATTATAATGCCCTACCTTATATTGTAGAACTGCGTGCAAAAGGTGCAGATAAAGATGAGCCAGAAATAGAGACCTGTTTTGACGCTTTATATGGAATATTACTTCTTAAACTTCAAGGAAAAGAGATTGGTGAGGAGACAGCTAAAGCTCAAAATACAATATCTTCTTTTTTAAGTATGCTGGCAAAATATTACATTGAAGATAAAAAAGGAGAGTTAGAAATTTAATTCTTAGATAATGAAAAATATACTTGTCACCGGAGCTAATGGCCAGTTAGGTAACGAAATCAACATCTTATCACAAAAAAACTCAAATTATAATTATTTCTTCACTGATGTCAATGAACTTGATATATGTGATGAGAATATGGTTGCTGATTTTGTTGTAAGTCACAATATTGACATTATAATAAACTGTGCTGCTTATACTGCAGTGGACAAGGCAGAAGATGAGAAGGAGTTGTGTGATAAAATAAATAATATTGCTGTGGGCAATCTAGCTGCAGCTGCACAAAAAAACAACGCTTCATTTATTCATATATCTACGGATTATGTGTTCGATGGGACAAATCATATTCCATATAAAGAGAATGAAAAGTGCTCACCAGCTTCAGTGTATGGAGCCACAAAACTTGCTGGTGAGAATAAGGCGATGGAACTTTGTTCACGTTGCATGATTTTTCGTACTGCATGGCTATATTCGGAGTTTGGGAACAACTTTGTAAAGACCATGATGAAGTATGGCAAGGAGAAGGAGGTTATGAAAGTAGTATTCGATCAAATCGGTACTCCTACATATGCTAAAGATCTTGCTGAGATAATCTTTGTAGCTATTGATAAGGGTATTGTTCCTGGTATATATCATTTCACCAATGAAGGTGTATGCTCATGGTATGATTTTTCTAAAGCTATATTCCGTTTAGCAGGAATACAGAGTTGTAATGTTAAACCTATACATACTGAGGAATATCCTTACAAAGCTCATAGACCACATTACTCTGTACTTGATAAGACAAAAATCAAGGAGACTTATAATATCGAGATTCCTTATTGGGAGGATAGCTTGAAAAAGTGTATAACTGAATTGA
Organism: Bacteroidota bacterium; assembly: GCA_023415545.1. GTDB lineage: Bacteria > Bacteroidota > Bacteroidia > Bacteroidales > Bacteroidaceae > Phocaeicola. Next base: position 13,438 of record JAEZKJ010000139.1, on the reverse strand, counting down.
CAAAATAGAATAATGAATCCTGAAATAGAAAGAAGAAGAACCTTTGCAATTATTGCGCATCCTGATGCGGGAAAGACATCATTGACAGAAAAACTGTTGCTTTTTGGTGGTCAAATTCAGGTTGCAGGTGCCGTTAAGAGTAACAAAATAAAAAAAACAGCTACATCCGACTGGATGGATATAGAGAAACAGCGTGGTATCTCGGTAACTACATCTGTGATGGAGTTCGATTATAATGATTACAAAATAAATATCCTTGATACTCCTGGTCACCAGGATTTCGCTGAAGATACATATCGTACCTTGACGGCTGTTGATAGCGTTATCATTGTTGTTGATGGTGCCAAAGGTGTGGAAACTCAGACAAGAAAACTAATGGAGGTGTGCAGGATGAGAAATACTCCTGTTATTATCTTTGTAAATAAAATGGACCGTGAGGGTAAAGACCCATTCGATTTACTTGACGAGTTGGAAGAAGAATTGTCTATTTCAGTACGCCCACTTTCATGGCCTATTGACCAAGGTGCTCGATTCAAAGGTGTATACAACATATATGAAAACAATTTGAATCTGTTCCAACCTTCAAAACAGGTGGTTACAGAGAAGGTTGAGGTAGATATAAATACTGAAGAACTTGACAACCAAATAGGAAAACCATTGGCTGAAAAGTTACGTTCGGATTTGGAACTTATTGAGGGTGTATATCCTGAGTTTAACAAAGAAGAGTACCTTGAGGGTAAACTTGCACCGGTATTCTTTGGCTCTGCTCTAAATAATTTCGGTGTACAAGAGTTGTTGGATTGTTTCGTTGAAATTGCTCCATGTCCTCGTCCTACACATGCAGTAGAGCGTGATATTAATCCTGATGAGAATAAATTCACTGGATTTGTATTTAAGATAACAGCAAATATTGACCCAAATCATCGTTCTTGTATTGCATTCTGTAAGGTTTGTTCAGGACGATTCGAGAGAAATACTCCATACTTCCATGTACGTCATGGTAAGAGCATGCGATTTTCATCACCAACTCAGTTTATGGCTCAAAGAAAGACAACTGTCGATGAGGCTTGGGCAGGTGATATTATCGGTTTGCCTGATAATGGAACATTCAAAATAGGTGATACTCTAACCGAGGGTGAAATGTTGCATTTCAAAGGTATACCTAGCTTCTCGCCTGAAATGTTTAAGTATATTGAGAATGCTGACCCTATGAAACAAAAACAGTTGGCAAAAGGTATTGACCAACTTATGGATGAGGGTGTGGCTCAGCTTTTTGTAAATCAATTCAACGGTCGTAAAATTATTGGTACAGTAGGTCAACTTCAGTTCGAGGTTATCCAATATCGCCTTGAAAATGAATATAATGCTAAATGTAGATGGGAACCATTAAGTCTTTATAAAGCTTGTTGGATAGAGAGTGATGACAAAGATGAGTTAGAAGCGTTCAAAAAAAGAAAATTCCAATATATGGCGAAAGATAGAGAAGGACGTGATGTTTTTCTTGCCGATAGTGGTTATGTACTTCAAATGGCACAAATGGACTTTAAAAATATTAAATTCCATTTCACAAGTGAATTTTAATCATATCTATTTATATTTCAAATTTAGTTTGAAATATATAAATTAATATATTGCTTATATAAGAATCTCACAATTAAACTATTGTGAGATTCTTCTTTTTTATAACTTTGTTTTACAAACATATATGTAATTATGAAAAAGATTTTTTTGTTCTATTTTGCCACAGCGATGGCTACCAATGTAAACGCAGAGAAGATCGACATTACTAAATTCAAATGTACTGCTCCAATTGAGGTGAAACTTCCGATGATGATTGATAGTGTTAGTGCCAATCAAAAAAACTTTTCTGATGATATTCTCCTTGATTCATATACTTCACTTTTAAATATTGATAAAGGAGTTGATTATGACATTAACAGCATACCAAAGCCATTATATGATAAATCCATAAGTATTATATCTTTTAATATAGAAAACATTGATTTTGTGAAAGGTACCCTCAATATTAATGGATTGAAAAGTTATAGACTTTATATTGATGGGAAAAAGAGTGATAAAAAAGAGATCTCTTTAGAACCTGGCACTCATACTTTTGTGATAAAATATCTCTCGAACAAGAATTCGGATAACAATTTATCTGTTAGCTTTGATACTGAAAATACAAACGATATAACTATTAGTACAGGAGACAAAAGCATTTACACTATAAAAGATGTTGTTGATGGCAAAAGAGTATCATCTGTTAGTATATCGCCAAGTGGGAAATATGTTATCATATCATATGCCACAACTTTCGAAGGTGGTAAAGAGCAGAGAGTATCTGTTGTAAAAGAGCTTTCATCTGGTAAAATTATTTCTCAAAGCAGCGATTTTATCAACTGGATGCCAACTACCGATAGCTTTTATTCATTGAGAGAAGGTGTTAATGGCCGAGACATTGTTGCTTTTAACCCTCAAACAGCGAAAGAGACAATTTTTGCTTACTCAATTCCTGAAGGTAGATTTCAAATATCGCCTAATGAAAAATATCTTCTTTATTCTATAGAACAGCAAGGACCAAAAGAGAAGAAAGAGATATATGAGGTTCTTGAACCAGATGATCGTCAACCAGGTTGGAGAAATAGAAACTCACTATACAAGTATGATTTAAATAGTGGGGTAATGCAACCTCTTACTTTTGGATATAAAAATGTTTGGGCTACTGATATATCAAATGATGGGAAATATATTCTATTGATGTGTTCAAAATCCAGACTCACTCAAAGACCTACTACACTTAATTCTCTTTTAAAACTTGATGTACAAACCATGAAGGTAGATACATTAGTTAGTGATGATGGGTTTATATCAGGTGCAACTTTTTCACCTGATGGTAAAAGTATAGCAATTACCGGTTCACCTGAGTCATTTAATGGCATAGGGAAAAATGTACCTGAAGGTAGAACCCCAAGTATATACGATAATCAGTTCTATATAATGGATCTTAATTCAAAGGTTGTTAGAGCTGTAACAAAACATTTTAATCCTAGCATCAATCGTTTGTATTGGAGCAACAAAGATGGAAAGATTTACTTTACTGCAGATAATAGAGATTTTATAAGTCTATATAGAATGGAGCCGGTAACAGGGAAAATTGAAAATTTAGTTGTTGCTGAGGATTTGGTTAAAGCATTTTCTATATCAAATAGTTCAAACCAAGCTGTTTACTTTGGTCAAAGTGCATCCAATTCAGATAGAGTATATCTATTTGATTGTAAGAGTGGTAAAAGTACTTTAGTTGATGATTTAAGCAGAGAGAAACTTGGTAATATCAAGTTAGGAGAGTGCCATGATTGGAACTTTGTAAACTCACGAGGTGATACAATATATGGAAGATATTATTTGCCACCATCATTCGATCCAAATAAAAGCTACCCAATGATCGTTAACTATTATGGAGGTTGCTCACCTACAGCACGTAACTTCGAGAGTCGTTATCCTCATCATGCATATGCAGCATTGGGTTATGTAGTTTACGTTATTCAGCCAAGTGGTGCTGCCGGTTTTGGACAAGAGTTCTCTTCACGACATGTCAATACTGCTGGTGAAGGTGTAGCCGAGGATATTATTGAGGGAACAAAACAGTTTGTTAAAGAACACTCTTTTGTTGATGGCAAAAAAATAGGTTGTATTGGAGCATCTTATGGTGGTTTTATGACTCAATATCTGCAGACTAAAACAGATATTTTTGCTTGTGCTATATCACATGCAGGAATCAGTGACCACACAAGTTATTGGGGTGAAGGTTATTGGGGATATTCATATAGCGAGGTATCTATGGCAAACAGCTATCCTTGGAAAAATAAAGATCTTTACGTAAACCAAAGTCCTTTGTTTAATGCTGATAAGATAAATACTCCTATACTTTTCCTTCATGGTGCAGTTGATAACAATGTTCCTGTTGGAGAGAGTATTCAGATGTATACAGCGTTAAAACTTCTTGGTAAAGAGACAGCTATGGTTTTAGTTGAAGGTCAAGACCATCATATCTTGGATTATAATAAAAGATTAATGTGGCAAAATACAATCTATGCTTGGTTTGCTAAATGGTTAAAAGGAAAACCGTTGTGGTGGAATGAGATATATTCACCTAAACAGTTATAATCATTGTGTTGTATATATAGTTGACCCTATAAATATTTAAAATAGAGATAACTAGAAAATTATTGTTATTTTTGTGTTTCAAAAATAAAAGGAAGATATGGCTGAACTATTTAAAGAAGATATCAAGAAAGCATGTGAAGTTATGCAAAAAGGAGGGGTAATACTTTACCCCACTGATACTGTTTGGGGAATAGGTTGTGATGCTACTAACGAAGAGGCTGTTAAAAGAATATACGAAATCAAAAGACGTGAAGATAGCAAAGCCATGTTGGTTTTAGTTGACTCACAAGTAAAAGTAGATTTTTATACTCAAGATGCTCCACAAATAGCATGGGACTTGATTGAGATGTCAACAAAACCTCTTACCATAATTTATGATAAAGGACGTAACTTGGCTAAAAATCTTCTTGCTGAGGATGGTAGCGTTGGGATACGTGTTACATCTGAAGAGTTCTCAAAACAGTTATGTTTTAGATTTAGAAAAGCAATTGTCTCTACTTCTGCAAATATTAGTGGAGAAAAGGGTGCATCAAACTTCAGTGAGATAAGCAAAGAGATTATTGATGCAGTTGACTATGTAGTAAACTACCGACAGGATGATATGTCGAAACCAAAACCTTCAAGCATAATTAAATTAGGTAATCAAGGCCAAATTAAGGTCATTAGAGAATAAGGAGAATTAATGGACGGAACATTAGAGGAAAAGAAGAGTTTGATACAACGTTTCGCACTTTGGCGCGAGAAGAATTTAAAAGAGAAGCACTTTGTTTTAATATTGAGCTTCTTGGTTGGTATATTTACTGCCTTGGCTGCATGGGCATTAAAATTCTTGGTTGAATGGATAAAAGAATTCCTTACTGAGAATTTTGATTCAACAGGAGTAAACTGGTTATATTTGGTTTACCCTGTAATAGGTATTTTCTTAACCGGTCTTTTCATACGGAAAGTGGTAAAGGATGATATTGGCCATGGTGTAACCAAAATTCTTTATGCCATATCACGAAAGCAGAGTAGAATAAAACGTCATAATACATGGTCATCGGTATTAGCTAGTGCTATCACCATTGGGTTTGGTGGTTCGGTAGGAGCCGAGGCACCTATAGTTCTAACTGGATCGGCTATAGGTTCTAATCTTGGTAGTGTTTTCCGATTGGATCATAAAATATTAATGCTTCTTGTTGGTTGTGGTGCTGCCGGAGCTATTGCCGGTATATTCAAGGCTCCTATTGCGGGACTTGTATTTACTTTGGAGGTGTTAATGATTGACTTAACAATGGCCTCTCTTTTACCTCTTTTAGTATCTTGTGTAACTGCTGCTACAGTATCATATATACTTACAGGACCTGAGGCGATGTTTAAGTTTCACTTGGACCAGCCTTTCCTTATGGAGAGAATACCATCGGTAATTGTTTTAGGTATTCTTTGTGGACTTCTTTCTCTATATTTCACAAGGACTATGAATTCGATTGAGAATGTGTTCCGTCGTTTTGATAGCCCATATGTAAAACTTGTGATAGGTGGATTGATGCTTAGCCTTCTTATCTTCCTCTTCCCACCTTTATTTGGTGAAGGTTACGATACTATTGAGCTGTTGTTAAATGGAACAACCAATGGAGATTGGGATAAGGTTATGGATAAATCAATATTTTATGGTATTGATAATCTGTTGCTAGTATATTTGGCAATGATTGTTCTATTCAAGGTCTTTGCTTCTAGTGCTACAAATGGTGGTGGTGGTTGTGGTGGTATTTTTGCACCATCTCTTTTCTTAGGATGCATCACAGGTTTTGTATTCTCACATTTTTGCAATGAATTTCATATAGGTCCTTTCATTCCGGAAAAGAATTTTGCTCTTCTAGGTATGGCCGGTGTTATGTCGGGTGTTATGCATGCTCCTTTAACTGGTATATTCCTAATAGCTGAACTTACCGGTGGTTATGATCTGTTCTTACCACTTATGATGGTCTCTGTTAGTGCATATCTAACTATTATGGTTTTTGAACCACATAGTATCTACTCCATGCGTTTGGCAAAAAAAGGAGAGTTGTTAACTCATCATAAAGATAAAGCAGTACTGACACTTATGAATATAAGTTCGGTTATAGAAACTGATTTTGATAAAGTTTCGCCTGATATGGACCTTGGTGCAATGGTAAAGGTTATTTCGAAAGCAAAAAGAAATATTTTCCCTGTTGTTGACATAAATAATGAGCTTTTAGGAATAGTATTCCTTGATGATATACGTAATATTATGTTCCGTCAGGAACTTTATCATCGATTTACTGTTGATAAATTTATGACTTCCCCTCCAGCGAGAATCAGTGTTAAAGACTCTATGGAAGAGGTTATGAAGAAGTTTGATGATACAAAAGCATGGAATCTTCCTGTTTTAGATGAGGCTGGTAAGTACAAAGGATTTGTATCAAAATCGAAGATATTCAATTCGTATAGACAGGTGTTGGTAGATTTTTCAGAAGATTAATTTTATGGATAAAAAGGATTTAAGAATTGTATATATGGGCACTCCCGACTTTGCAGTCGAGAGTTTGAAAAGATTAGTTGAGGGTGGTTATAATGTTGTTGGGGTAATCACTATGCCCGATAAACCTATGGGACGTCATGGAAGTGTGTTGCAACCAAGTCCTGTTAAAGAGTATGCCCTTTCACAAGGATTGAGAATATTACAACCCGAGAGACTTAAAGATGAGGCTTTTGTTGAAGAACTTCGTTCTTTAAAAGCAGATCTTCAAATTGTTGTTGCTTTCCGTATGCTTCCTGAAGTTGTATGGAATATGCCTCCAATGGGTACTTTCAATCTACATGCTTCACTTCTTCCACAATATCGTGGTGCTGCACCAATTAACTGGGCAATAATTAATGGTGATAAGCAAACGGGTATTACTACATTCTTCCTTCAACATGAAATTGATACTGGTGAAGTTATTCAGCAGGTGGCTATTCCGATAGAAGATAGTGATGATGCCGAAATCGTTCATGACAAATTAATGATGCTTGGAGGAGATCTTGTCATTGAGACAGTAGATTCGATAATTGCCGGTAATGTAAAACCTATTCCACAGGAGCAAATGCATACTTCAGATGAAGAACTTCGTCCGGCACCCAAAATCTTTAAAGATACTTGTAGAATAGATTGGAATATGGGAGTTAAGAGAGTATATGACTTTGTTAGAGGCCTATCTCCATATCCTGCTGCTTGGACTGAACTATGTACAAAAGATGGAGTTCGACAAGTTATGAAAATCTATAAAACAGCTAAGGTTTTCGAAGAGCATAACTTGAATGTAGGAGAGGTATTAACCGACCATAAAACATACATGAAGATTGCAGTAAAGGATGGTTTTATCGATATCCTTCAACTACAACTTGCCGGAAAGAAAAAGATGGAGATAACAGATTTTTTGCGAGGTTATAGAAATGCAGAAGGTAATTATGTAGAATAGGTAAAACTTTTACTACATAATTATATTTTACATATAAGGTGAACCCCAAAGTTTTATGACAAGAAACTTTGGGGTTCACTACAAAATAAACTCAAACGGGGATGATAGTGCTATTCAGTTAAACTATCAATAAAGATTAATTCAAGCAAAAGATAGATTTATATAATAGGGACTATTTCATTACAAAAAATAGTTTTCATTGTACCTTGTTTATTCTCTGTAGTGATGTTGATTTCGTGTTGCTTAGTACCATCAGTAGATTGACAGTTTATAATTAATTTCTTTAATGTTCCTTCGTTATATCCAGGTATGCTTTCAAGAGTGTATGATACATATCCTGTATTTAAATGGTATGGGTTATCATCAAACATGTTATGTCGTAAATCCAAATTTAAAACTCCATTTTCATCAGGCTCTACTCCTTCCATACCCACAAGACTAATTCGATGAGCTATGTTTGGGCTGTTACGTCGTATGGAAAATTGTATATTTAGGTGTTCTGAACTTATATACATTCCATTTATATGAATTGGATCTTTCCCAAAATCATCGTTCTCAAGCGAAGGGTCAAGAGTATTCATTTTTTTAGTCAATATTTTGTAGATATCGTAAATCCTAATATTCTGTTTAGCATTTTGAGGAATAGTACTATTCTTATTTTCTTGCTCTACACAATATGTATATAAAACTCTTTGTCCTACACTATCTGTTTGTGTATATTTCAATGCGTTTTTATTCAATAAATTACTCAATCCATAATGGTCTCCATTAATTTGATAATATTCATTGTCATTTTGAGCAAGATAAGATACTGTGCCAAACTCTGTGATATAATAAATATCATCATCAACTGAACATGATTGAATAAACGGTACAGATAAAAGTAATAGAAGTGATAATAATAATTTTTTTAGTTTTTTCATAAATGATTTATATGTTAAGTTTCATAGTTATAATGAAACTAATTTTAATTTACTGCATCAATTATTGTTAAAACAGATTAAACAGATTTTTTTTACTATTTGATGCAGTATTTTTGAAATTATAGCATTTCTTTATAAAAGTAGGTGTCACAAAATAGAAACATAGATGAACTGTCGATTGTACTGGGCTGTCAAAGAAAAGACAACGCGGCAAGACGAGAACTTTACGAAAAGTTTTCTGGGCAGTTAATGGCTATTTGTGTACGTTATGTATCCAATCGCGAAGTAGCACAAGATATATTGCATGATGGGTTTATTAATATATTCGATTCAATATGCAATTTTAAATATAATGGTGAGGGGTCACTTAAAGCTTGGTTGATAAAAGTGATGATAAATGAATCATTGCAATATTTAAGGAGAAATTCCAAAATTAATGAGATCTATTATGAAGAGGTTCCCGACATAATAGACGATAAAGAGGAGGACATCTCCGATATACCGGCTTCAGTGTTGATGGATTTAGTTCGTAAACTTCCTGATGGGTATAGAACTGTTCTTAACTTGTATGTTTTTGAAAATAAGAGTCACAAAGAGATTGCACAGTTGCTTAATATCTCGGAACATACATCATCTTCTCAATATTTTAGAGCAAAGAAGTTACTTACTACAATGATTAAGGATTATAGAGGTCATGGAGAAAGAGGATAAAGAAAAATGGATTCAACAGTTGCAACATAAGTTGGATGATTTCTCGGAAGATGTTCCAGAAAAAGTATGGGATAGTCTTGAAGAGAGGTTTATCGGTAAACGCATCCCATTATGGAAGAGATGGCAGAGTATAGCTGCTATCATAATGTTTGTTATCCTATCATCTTTAATGGTGACTTTCGTTACTAACCAATCCGAGTATTTAAATACTCAGCAGATAAAGCATATCTCGAATTTAAATATTGATGAAAATGTTTTAAATGAGTATGTAAATATTTTAAAAGAGGAGAAAGTTGTTTTATTAGAAAATAATAAAAATGTTGTTTCCTCATCCAAAGAAGCTATTCATAATACAGAGGAGAGAGATATACCTATTATAGAATCGTTAGTTGATACTATTTTTGTCAATCAAAATTCTAAGGATGGTGCTACAGGTGAAAGCAATGCAAATAACTCAAAAACTGAAAAAGAAAGTGAAAAAATCGTTTATGAAAAAAGAACTCTTTTCAATAATGGTTCTATAGCCAAGGATTCTTTTAGAAAGAAAAATAGACAATTATCGTTAGCTATTAGTAGTGGTGGGTTTGGAATAAATTCTTCATCAAACATAAATGGAGCTATGATGAGATTTAATAGCTTCGATAATAATCCACAACAATCAGCTGTAATGAGTTCTCCTTTGCTATATAATAATACTTTGTTGAATGAGCTAAATATTAAAAACAATACTAAGACAAAGAAAAAACATTATCAGCCAATAACTTTTGGGCTTTCTATAAAGTACGAAATTGATAAATATTGCTCATTAGAGAGTGGTTTAACATATAGCTCTCTTAATTCGAAACTTGAGTCTAGTTCAGCGGGTAATGTTATTCATCAGAGACAGAACTTAAAATACATTGGAATTCCACTTAAAATAAACAGGAATATAGTAAAGTATAATAAATTAGAACTTTACGGAGCAGCTGGAGGAGAGATTGAAAAGTGTATTTCAGGAACTCTTAATACATATAATGTAGTAAATGGAGAAGATGTATTACAGCATAAGGAGGATATAAACATCTCAAATCTTCAATTCTCGCTGAATTTATCTCTTGGAGCAGAATATAAAATATTTAAAAAAGTAGGATTATATGTAGAGCCTGGAGCTGTATATTACTTCGATGACAAATCGGGCATTGAGAGTGTGCGTAGTGAACATCCATTGAATTTAAATATAAAATTGGGAGTTAGATACACTTTCTTAAAATAAGGAAACGTAGATATTACTATTAGTAAATTGTTATTATATTTGTAATGTCAAAAAAATAACGTTATGGCTAAACCATTGATTTCTCCCTCTATATTATCTGCAAATTTTGCAAATCTAGAAAACGATATTAAGATAATTAATAGGAGTCAGGCTGACTGGCTACACATAGATATTATGGATGGCGTTTTCGTCCCGAACATTTCCTTCGGTTTTCCTGTTTTAAAATATGTAGCTCAACTTTCTGAAAAACCTCTTGATGTTCATCTTATGATTGTTCAACCTGAGAAATTTATAAACGAGGTTAAAGATTTGGGAACAATGATGATGAATGTACACTATGAAGCGTGTCCACATATTCATAGAGTAATTCAGCAGATTAAAGATGCCGGAATGAAAGCAGCAGTAACACTTAATCCAGGTACACCCGTATGTATGCTCGAGGATATTATTGATGAGTTAGATATGGTGTTGCTTATGAGTGTTAACCCAGGTTTTGGTGGTCAGAAGTTTATACCTCAAACAATTAATAAGGTAAAAAAACTTCGTGAGCTAATAGATAGGAGTAATTCCAAAGCTCTTATTGAGATAGATGGAGGAGTGAATTTACAGACAGGTAAATTACTTGTTGATGCCGGTGCTGATGTGCTCGTGGCTGGTAATGCAATATTCAAAGCCCCTGATGTGTTGAAGAGAATTGAAGAGATGAAAGATTTATGAATTAGTTGAATAACAAGAAAATATTATTATCTCCAATATCCCGATTGACTATATTTTTTTCAATCGGGATTTTTTTATCTGACACGTTACTACGTAGTCACAATTATCTCTCAGTACATATCATATTTCTTTCTATTCTACTGTTACTATCAATTCTGTTTTACTTCAAACGTCTAAATCTATTATTTGGAATATTTATTTCTCTTTTCTCTTTAATATTTGGTAGTCTGTTGACAAATATAAAATGGATGCATAGCGAACACGAATGGGCAGAGGATAAGTGCAGTTACTATGGAGAAATTATTGGAGAGGTTTTGGACAAAGGGCTATATATTCAGTTTCCGGTCTATGTAAATCAAAATAATGTTATTGTAAGAGTGATTAAAGATTCTGTCTCTTTAAATTATAGAGATGGAGATGTTGTCATTTTTTATGGAAAGATAAAGAGACCTTCGAATATGGGAAACCCCAACGAGATAGATTATGCTTCATATCTTCTTCATAATGATTTTAATGGCACAATATTTCTTCAGGATGATGAGATAAAGAAAATAAACCATCATAAAGAGACCTCGATCAGTGAAAAATCTGTTGTCATACGAAATAAAGTAATAGATATATTTAAGGGGTGGGGGATTAGTGGTGATGAACTTGCTCTTCTCTCTGCTCTTATGGTGGGTGAGAGGGAACTTTTTTCGGAGGAGGTTGAGAACGATTATACTAAATCTGGTCTATCGCATATTCTCTCAATATCCGGCATGCATGTAGGTATACTGCTTCTGATAGTAAACTATTTATTGTGGTTTATGAAAAGCAATGGGTTTCTTCGAATAATTAAATGGTTTATTCTTGCTATAGCACTTTGGGCTTTTGCATTTATAAGTGGTCTTGCTCCCTCGGCAGTGCGTGCTGTTATAATGTGTTTATGTTTAGAATTAATGTTTTTTAGCCACGAAAAACGCAACCCGTTGAATATAATTTTTTTCACGGCTTTATGTATGCTCATTTACAACCCTTTTTATCTCTTTGACATCAGTTTTCAACTCTCTTTTGCTGCAGTGATATCAATAATATTATTTTATTCATCGATATTGAGTACGTTAAGGTGTAGATTTAAAGTGGTAAATAGTTTTAGCAGCATAATCGCACTTTCAATATCTGCTCAAATTGGTGCAGCGCCACTTGTTTTATACTATTTTTCCAACTTCTCAACCTATTTTCTTATCTCAAATATACTATCTGCATTTTTGATAGTGATAATAATGGTTGTTGCTATGTTGTCGTTCCTTATACCATTAAAATTTCTATATCTTTTGCTTAATTTAGCTTTATCAACTCAAAATAAAATATCTTCCACTGTAGCCTCTTTCCCAAACTCAATAATAAGAATCGATAATTTCTCATTAATCAATACACTATTCATCTATCTATTATTCATAATATTATTGTTATATATTAGTAATCGACGACGTAAATATATAGTTGGATTAACAGTTGTTATTCTCTGTTTTTTATCATTTAATATGATAAAAAATATTCCCAATAATGTATATCCTCATGCTTTAATATATAGTGATTCAAAAAAATCGTATATACATTTTGTGGAAAATAGAGATAAATCTTTGGTAGTATGTTCCAATAATGACTCTATAAAATTACAACAGCTACCAGTGGTAAGAAGATATTGTTATAAAAATGGGATAAAAGAGCCACAAATAATCTGCGATGTTCATAATGAAAGCATCTATTCACGAGACGGAATTATATTATGGCGAGGTAAAAAGTTTTGCGTTATATCCGACAAAAGGTGGAAAAATAGATTTTCCTCAACTACACCTTTAGAGATAGATTATCTATATATAAATAGAGGATATTATGGTTCAATAGCAACATTGGAAAAAGTTTTTAAAATAAAAAAGATTATTTTAGGCTTCTCTTTAAGTGATAATTATATTGAAACAATTACAAAAGAGTGTGTTAGAAAAGGAATATCTTTAGTAAACTTAAAAGAGATAGGATATTATAAAATAATGATATAAATGAATAAATAATTACTATTTTTGCCAATTCTAAAAAATATTTTTTTATGCTATCTAAAATAATAGAACAGACTAATATAGATAAAGTTGAACAGTGGTTAAACGACTACAATAAAATAGTAATTATATCTCATGTTTCTCCTGATGGTGATGCTATAGGTTCTTCCTTAG
>JAEZKJ010000154.1 GCA_023415545.1 Bacteroidota bacterium | reverse complement strand
GGATATATGGAAAGTCATGATGAAGAGAGAATGGCTTATAAACAGAAAAAATGGGGAGTAACATATCTCAAAAACTCTCTTGAGAAATCAATAAATCAACTTTGCGTTAATACTGCTCTCTTTTTATCAACTCCGGGGCCTAAGATGATATGGCAATTCGGTGAATTAGGATACGATTATAGTATAAATAGTAATGAAAGTGGAACCTCGGAAAATGATAGTTATCGTACAGACCCTAAACCGGTGAAATGGGATTATTACGATAATGCAACACGGAAGCAGTTACATGATACATACACTTTAATGTTGAAATTGAGGAATGATTACCCTGAACTTTTCAACTCGTCAGCAATAGTAAATATGCATTTTTCTGTTTCCGATTGGAATAATGGTCGATATATATCTGTAAAAAGTATAACAGGTAAAGAGATCGTGGCACTTGGTAACTTTACAGAGAATAGTATAAATGTAACATTCCTCTCTGAAAAGGGAGAGTGGACAAACTTGATAAAAGCAATAAAGGAGAATGTAGAGAATACAGTGAACATACCTGCTAATGGATTTGTTATTTATAGCAGACTATAACCTAAACTTAACTTGAAAAAAAAGCCCGGTACAAAGAGTAATTTACTCTATATACCGGGCTATCTTATTAATAGCAAAATTAAATCATTCCACGTTCTTTTAGTTCTTCAGCAGCTATCTCCATCTCTTTATACCACTCCTCACCAAATTTTCGGATAAGAGGTTCTTTAAGAAATTTGTAAACCGGAAGGTTCTCTTTCTCTCCCAATAAAACAGCTGCTTTACAAACATCCCATCGGTGATAGTTTACAGCTTTATATGGACCATAGTTACCAACACGAATAGGATAAAGATGACACGAAATAGGTTTGTAAAAGTCTGTCTTACCAGCTCGGTATGCCTTCTCAATAGCACAATAGCAATAGCCTTTTTCATCGTAGCATGTGAATACACAATCTTTGTTATTAACAATAGAAGTCACTAAATCACCATCTCTATCTGTGTATACCACACCTTGTTTTTCGATTACTTCCTTAGCTTCATCCGAGAGATCATCCCAAATTATAGGTAAAACTTCTTCAAGTTTCTCAACTTCGCTCATCTCGACAGGAGCTCCGGCATCCCCCTCTATGCAACACTCACCTTTACATGCATCAAGGTTACAAAGAAATTTTTCCTTGAACACATCAAGTGAAATAACTACATCATCAATCTGAACCATAACTATTCTATTATTTTTGTTTTACAAAAGTAGTGATAATTCATCGAACATAGAAATTTGGACTGATGTAATTGCTATTCAAAGGGGTGCAGGATACAATCAATTAGTACTTCTTATTTAACCTGAAAAGCAACTTTCCCTCTAATATCAGCAGCCGAAGCAGCAACGATAGCTTCAAATTTACCTGGCTCAACAACCCACTCTTGTTTAATATCATTATAGTATTGTAAAGCCTCTTTTTCAATTTCAAACGTTACTGTTTGAGTCTCACCTGCTTTCAAGAATACCTTTTTGAAGCCTTTCAACTCTTTAATTGGACGAGGTAAAGATGATTTCAAATCGCTGATATATAGCTGAACGACCTCTGCTCCATCACGTTTTCCTGTGTTAGTTACAGAAACAGTCACTGTCAACATCTCATCTTTTGTCATCTCTTTTTTGTCGATAGCTACTTTACCATATTCAAATGTAGTATAGCTTAATCCGTGTCCGAAAGCAAATAAAGGTTTTACTTTCTTTTGCTTATCAGCCCAACGATAACCAACGAAAATGCTTTCATTATATTTTACGTCAATAACATTTTCACTTTTTTTAGATACATATTCTCCTAAAGCGTGAGCTGAATTATCTTCTAATTTAACAGGGAAAGTGAAAGGTAATTTACCACTTGGATTAACATCACCCATCAATATAGAAGCTAAAGCAGTACCGGCTTCTGAACCGATGTACCAATCTTGAACAATCGATGGAACATCTTTCACCCATGGCATAGCTATAGCATTACCTGAGATATTAACAACAACTAAATTCTTATTAGCTTTTGCCAATGCTGAAATAAGTTCATCCTGGCCATATGAAAGGTTCAAACCTTCACGATCAGAGTCTTCGCAATCCTGACCATCACTTTTGTTTAGACCACCGATAAATATTACAACATCCGACTCTTTTGCTGCTTTTACAGCCTCAGCAATCAACTCTTCAGCTGAACGATTATCTTTCAAGTTCTGACCGGTTACAACACCATTATATTCTCCAGATGCATCACCAACATAACCACGAACCCATTTAACCTCTGCTTTATCACCAACACGAGCTTTAATACCATCTAATGGTGAAATTTCACGTTCTACTTTTAAAGAAGAAGAACCACCACCGACAGTCATCATTTTAACAGCATTCTCACCAACAACCAAAATCTTTTTAGTTCTATTCAAATCAATTGGTAATATGTTGTTTTCATTCTTCAATAATACGATTCCTGCCTCACCAATTTTACGAGCAGCTGCGTAGTGTGCTTCTGAATTCATGCTACCCCAAGGACGGTTACGATCCATCTCTGTGCGGAAAATAAGACGAAGAATACGACGAACTTTATCATCCAACTCTGTTGTACCAACTTTTCCCTCTTTTATTAATTTCAAATAAGGTTGAGCCATATAGTAGTTGTCGTAAGCATTACTTGCACCGTTTGATAATCCGTTTGTCCAGCTACCAAACTCCAAATCCAATCCGTTTTTAATAGATTGTTCAGTATCGTGAGTACCTCCCCAATCAGAAACAACAACACCATCAAATCCCCACTCTCCTTTCAATATATCATTCAACAGATATTGGTTATGGCAAACATGTTGACCTTTGTAAAGGTTGTATGATCCCATTATAGACCATGCTTTACCTTTATGAACAGCCTCTTTGAAAGCAGGAAGATATATTTCACGAAGAGCACGATCATCAACAACTACATTAGTTGTATGACGATTGATTTCATGGTTGTTCAATGCATAGTGTTTCACACACGCAGCCACACCATTCTGTTGAACTCCATGAATATATGGAACAACCATTTTTCCTGCCAAATATGGATCTTCACCCATATATTCAAAATTACGACCGTTAAGAGGTGTACGATAGATGTTTACTCCAGGTCCTAACAAGACAGTCTTTTTACGATAACGAGCCTCGGCACCTATGCTTTGTCCATATAGCAAAGCCATTTCCGGATCCCATGAAGCAGCCAAACATGTTAATGCAGGATAAGCAATACATGAGTCATTAGTCCAACCAGCTTGGTCCCACTCATCCCATAATACTTCCGGACGAATACCATGAGGACCATCAGTCATCCATACTTCAGGAATACCTAAACGTTCTACACCCGGTGAAGAGAACTTTGACTGAGCATGAACCATCGCTATTTTCTCTTCCAGAGTCATGCGATTAAGTGCATCGGTAATTCTTTCTTCTATATGTTTGGAGTCATCCAAATATACAGGTATATTTTGTGCTTGTGAACAGAAGCTCGCTAGCAACAAAGAGATCGAAAAAAGTAGTTTTTTCATATTAGTTCTAATTATATAATTATTTGAAGTTATCAGCAAAAAACTGCCCTTTCAATGTTATTAATCAATGAAAAGACAGTTTTTGCTAAGATTAGGTAAGTGTATTATTTTTTCTTGAAAGAAATAGTTCCTTGACTGTTTCCGTTTGTCAAATCAATTGTGATTACATAAGTAGCATCCAACTCTAACTGAGCACCATCAGCCAATTCAAAGTTTCCTGCATCTTTAATCAAATCAGCACCTTCAATAATTGTAAGTGCATTATCATTTGCAAACTCACCACCCCATCCATTTTGATGGAAGAATTTGAAGCTTAAGTAGTCTGTACGGAAACGGTGACCAATGCTGCTACCGTGTTCAGGACCTGCTTTACCAGTAAACTGATAAATTTTAGGGGCAATTTCAGCTACACAGTATGCTTCACCTGGTGTCCAACCAAATTGTTTATCCATAGAAGGTGAACCTACACCCCATCCCATTAACCAAATAGCACCTGAACCATTTGAACCTAAAGTAGCATCTTCATTACCATTTAGGCGAGTACATGAAAATACTTTGCTAGCAGTATTTGCTATTATTTTATAATCACCAGCTACAGGTAAAAATTTAACAGAACCATCAGCTTGTACTTCGAAATAATCAGGATCAAGCCACCATTGATCAAGAGCAGGGATAACCTCAACAGCTATTGATTGGTTTTGTACTAAATTCAATTTAACTGAATATAGATCATCTCCAATCATTGTCATCTCTTTGTCATTTACTTTCATCATAACGAATGGTGAACCTTCGTATGATAATGTATTAAATGAGATTGTGTAGTTTCCTGCTTGATAATTTGAGAAAGTGATTTGTGAATCAGTACCTTGAACAATATTCTCACCATCCCAACCAAAGAATATTTCGTTACCATTCTCACCCATTTTAGGTGATTTGATATATCCTTTTACTCTTTGCTCGAAAACATCTGTCACAGCATATTTATTCTCTGCCACTTTATCCATTCTATATTCTGCTTCATCAGTTACGAATGTTAGATATGGGAAATCAGGACGAGTAAGTGCTAAATCTTGCTCTATTTCTGTTATAGTGAAATGAATATTTTGAAGTATAAATTTCAATGTAGCAGTACCATTAGGTATATTTTGGTAGAATGGAACATAAATTTTTCCTGTATAATCATCACCACTTACCTTAGTACGGATTACTGTTTCCGAAACTTTTTCTTCACCAAAAAATAGTTGTGCCTTTAAAGTTGAAAGAGGCACATCAATATCCGATGCATTGATAGTGAAAGCTAAACTATCACCAAAAAGTGCAGAAGTTACCTCTGTTTTTAAATCAATAACCGGATTTCCTGGCAATACATTGTCGTCATCGCACGAATTTAATAGTGCCATTCCGGCTACTGCCATCAAGTAATATTTCAACGATTTCATAATGTTCATTTAATTTGTTTTACTCTTTCTCTTATAAATTACATTCCCCAGCGATAAGAAACTACTGATTTAGCCGGCAATTCACAAGAGAAATGATTTGTACCATCACTCAATACAAAAGTTGTTTTGCTACTATTTTCGTTTGCTAAAACTACAGCATACGAACCATCTGCATTTTTGAATGCACTATAAGTAACACCATTTGGCTTGTAGCCTGTAGTACCAATACGTACCGCACCAGGTTTAACTACAGTTGATAAATGTCCAATGATGTAATAGTGTGAGTTACGAGTAATTGTACTATAATTAGTATTGTCAATATCTACTGCACCGTAGCAAGTTTCGCATCCTCCATTAGGACGATTAGGACCACGATCGCTATCCAACATTAAGTTCCAAACGATAACACCTTTACACCAGTTATTAACAGTACCTAAAGCAACCTCTTTCATATCCTCCAATAGACGTGCATTCAAATCACGACCACTGTTCCATGTACCGATAGAAGTTTCTGTAAAGAGTAACTCTTTGCTTGGATTCTTTTCATGAATGTCCAATAACTCCTCGCGATTACCACCATAGTTATGATAAGCAGCACCGGCAAAATATTGAGAAGCATCAGCATCAGCATAAATTTTAGCCGGATAATCCTGCTGATCGCTCATATTATCATAATTGTAGTTATGATCGAAAGCATAAATTTTTGTAGTGATGCCGGCAGTTTTGAAAGCAGGACCTAAAGCACTCTTCACAAAATCACGTTGTTCTTCCCATCCCATGAAGAGAGATGCAGAGTTACCTGGATTCAAAGGCTCGTTTTGTGGAGTTATAGCATATATTTTGATTCCCTCTTTTTCGAAAGCTTGAATCCACTTCACAAAGTAAGTAGCATATTCTTGATAATAATCAGGATTAAGCTGACCACCTTTCCATGAATCATGAGGAGTACGATCGCTTAAGCTTTTTACTTTCATCCATTTTGGGCTAGTCCATGGAGCAGCAATAACCTTGATATTTGGATTAATTGCTAGAATTTCTTTCATTGTAGGAATGATATACTTTGTCTCTTCTGACTGTAGAGCAAAGTTTTCAATACCTTTTTCATCACAACAAGTATACTCGCTCAAAGAGAAATCGGAGCAGCCAATTGCAATACGTACATAGCTGAAACCTAAACCTTCAGAATCCGAGAATGTCTCCTTCAAAAATTTAGTACGATTATCTTTACTCATCAATGAGAGGTTATAACATGTAGAACCTGTTATGGCAGCACCAAAACCATCCATCTCTTGATAACGTTTTGTAGAATCTAAAGTAATAGTAGAAGGTGACATGTTACCCTTCTTACTAAACTCCAATGTACTTTTTGTTAAATCGTAAGCACGATTAACGTCTGTTGTATAGCAGAGAACATCTTTTACCTCTATATCAGGTGTATTAGCTCCTGAATCAGGAGCTAAATTGTTTGTCTCACTAGAACATCCACAAGCCGACAATAAGAAGGCTAAAGCAAAAGATGAGAGTGTATAATTATTAATCTTCATTTATGTTTTTATTTAATATCCAGGGTTTTGAACTAAATTATCATTTTGATCAATAGCACCTTGAGGAATAGGCAGACGATAAGAGTTCTCATTGAATAGATTTACTTGACCTTTACGTCCACTATCTTTAGAATAAACAGCGTTCATTACTTCCTCAACTTTATTCAAACGAACCAAATCATACCAACGCTCTCCTTCAAAAGCCAACTCTAAACGACGCTCTTTCAAAAGTGCTTCAATCATTGCCTCTTTACTATTGCGTGTTGAAGCAGGAAGTTTACCTAATTCAACACGAGCACGAACTTCGTCAATAATATCCGCAGCAGCATCTAAATCAGCATTTTCTTTCATAATCAAAGCTTCAGCTTTTAGCAATAAGATATCAGCATAACGTAGATAGATAATGCTATTGAAAGCCGAACGACACTTATACATGAATGGATATTCATTCATTGGATAATAGTTGCTCCAGTTACATTCATAATATCTGATTGACTCGTTAAAACGAATTTCATCTTTTTCGCTCTTGAACGCCTTAATCAAATCACGTGAAGGAGTAATCCATTTAGCCCATGAGAACTGACTATCCCAATTTGATAAGTCACGGCCAAACATCCATGTACACCAGTTTCCATTACCTGGGTGAAATTGGCCTTCCAAGATGCTCTCTTTGGTGTTACGCATTTTACAATCAGTAACTGAACCATCTTCACCTATAGTACCCCAAAGATCATTGAAGTTGTCAACAAGATCAAAACCATCTGCTTTCAACTCGTTAGCATACTTAATAACCTTGTCATAATCACGAATAGGTTTTTCAGCATATACTTTAGCTAATAGAGCACGAGCTACAGATTTTGTGAAAAGAGTTTTATTTGAAGGATCATTTTCCAAAGCAGAAGGAGCATTCAAAGCCTCCAAAAGGTCTTTTTCAATCTGTTTGTAAGCCTCCTCTTCGGTATTCTGTTTTGGGAAATATACAGGGTACATTTCATCAACATTTTCCGAAGTAATGTCACCTGCTACAGTTGTAATAACAGGGAAGCTACCCCACATACGTGCCATATCGAACATAATCATAGCACGGAATATCTTAGCTTGGCTTTTGTAGCACTCCTTATCCGATTCACTAAGACCCTCTACATTATCTACTCCAACAATAAGTTTATTTGCTCTAGCGATATCCTCAAGGAAACGATCCCAGTCACGTCCCAATACAGAGTTAGAACCATCTATTGAATTGTTTTCGTAAGGAATCACCTCAGCGCCTGTTGTTCCGGCATAAGCATTATCTGAATGAGCTTCAGCAATCAATAATGCGTCAACATACCAGTGTTCTTGACGATCACGCATTTGGTTATATAGAGTAACCAAATGACTTTCAACAGCAGCTTTATCTTTAAAAATTACTTCACTTTCTGATTTATCGTTTGTTACGCCTTCAGTAACATCCGAATATGATGATACTGGATCATAATCCAGGTTACAAGATGTTACGGACATAGATAATAGCAGTCCGTAAACACTTGTTTTATATAATGATTTCAATTTCATGATTTAATGGTTTTAAAATTCTACGTTTAGTCCGAACATAAATGATTTGCTCTGTGGATATGTACCCCAGTCGATACCTTGAACAGCACCACTGTTACCCCATTGATTAACCTCAGGGTCCATACCTGAGTAGTCAGTCAAAGTCAACAAGTTTGTTGCAGTGAAATATGGTTGCAACTTGCTGATACCCCATTTTTTGAACTGTTTACAGTTGATATCATAAGAAAGAGTAATATCTTTCAAACGTAAATAGCTACCATCCTCAACAAAATATGTAGAGTTTTTCATATCAAATCCAGCTTTAGGAACATCTGTGATTTGTCCTGGAATTCTCCAACGATCCAATACACGAGTACTTTGGTTTTTACCATCGTACATACCTTCAGTCTCCATACGTGAAGCATTGAAGATGTCGTTTCCATATGAACCTTGGATGAAGACGCTTAAGCTAAGACCTTTATAAGCAAATGTATTTGTCAAACCATAAGTGAAATCTGGATTTGGATCACCAATGTAAGTACGGTCAGAAGTTGAGATACGACCATCTTCATTTAAATCTCTATACATTAGTTCACCTGTTTCAGGATCTACTCCATCACTTATATAACCATAGAATCCTCCCAATGGACGTCCCGGTTCATTACGTACTACATCCTCGTTCACATATTCACAAGTTGTAGCAGCAGTATATATTTTCTGTAGAGAAAGTTTTGTCAACTTATTTTTGTTGAAAGAGATGTTGAAATCTGTGTCCCAAGTAAATTCACCAACGAAGTTTCTTGAGTTAATACCTAATTCAAAACCTCTGTTCTCCATTTCACCCTCATTACGAGTGATAGTGCTAGCTGCAGCTGCACCTGTAGGAAGAGAAACATACATCAACATGTCAGTAGTCTTTTTATAGTAATAATCCATGTTGAATGTCAAACGGTTTTTCAATATTGTCAAGTCAATACCGATATTTGCTTGAGTAGTTGTTTCCCAAGTCAAGTCTCTTGTTCTTAAGTTTGACTGGCTGATACTTGGAAGAGCATTTGTTTGACCCTCTTTCCACCACTCTACACGATTTATATTGTACATCTGTAGATATGCATAGTCGCCAATTCCCGATTGGTTACCTGTCTGTCCCCAACCACCACGCAATTTCAAATCATCAATCCAAGTATAATCTTCCATAAACTTTTCAGATGAGATACGCCATGCAGCAGATAAAGATGGGAAGATACCCCAACGATGATCAGGATGTAGTTTTGAAGATCCATCAGCACGCATATTCATTGTCAACAAATATTTGCTTTCATAATTGTATGACAAACGAGCAAAGTATGATGAGATAGCCCATTGTGATGCTCCTGTACCTGTTCCATCCCAAGAAATTTTATTAGCAGCATTCAATGTTTGAATCAAATCATTACGGAAGTGTGTACCATTAATCCAACTGTTTGTGTAGTCAGATTTAGTATATGATGAACCAATCATTGCTTCAACATTGTGTTTTTTGAAGCTCTTATTGAAGTTCAACACATTATCAAATGTTAGAACAGTATTTGTATTACGATTATCCGAAGCAGAGCCAAAATTTTCACGTCCTATAGCAGTAGAGATAGGATCAAGGAAAGTAGTCGCAACAGCATTACGACGGTCTATAGCTATGCTTGATTTGAAAGTCAATTCAGGAAAGAATGTAATAGTAGCAGCACCCGATGCTATCAAACGATTCTCCTTAGACTTATTGTTTTCGCTACGAGCCATATTTTCTAGTGGGTTCGTAACGTTACCAATACCATAGAATTGGTTATAATATTGTTTAGGATTTTCAGGATTCCATATTGGAGCATATGTTGGAGTGTTGATAACTGAAAGAACTACACCACCACGGTTTGCACCGGTACCCGAAGTAATACCATTTTGATTATAGTCAGAATATGAGATATTTGCACTAATATTTAACCAGCTACGTACCTCACTATCGATATTTGCACGGAAGTTATAACGTTTATAAAATGCACTTGCTAAAACACCTTTCTCATCCAAATAACCACCCGAAAGGAAATATTTCATCTTTTCGTTACCATTTGATATAGAGACCTGATAACTTTGAGTAGTACCTGTAGAGTATGCCTCATCGAACCAATCAGTTTGATCAGTAAGGTGTTCAGGAAGTGAAATCATACCAATTTCATTCTGTAACTCGCGATATTGCTCAGTATTAAGAACCTCAATATTTTTAGATACATTTCGCATACCATATTGCATGTTAAATGCAATTTTAGCTTCACCTTTTGCACCGGCTTTTGTTGTAATTAAAATTACACCATTAGCAGCACGCGAACCATAAATAGCAGCTGAAGATGCATCCTTCAAGATCGACATGCTCTCAATATCGTTTGGCGAGAGGAACTTGATATTGTCAACAGGCACTCCGTCAACAACATAAAGAGGCTCATTACTACCATTAAACGATGTAGTACCACGAACACGGATAGACATTTCACCACCAGGAGCTCCATTAGGGCTTGTTACCGAAACACCGGCAGCTTTTCCTTGTAAAGCTTGAGCAGCTGAAACTATAGGACGTTGATTTAAATCTTTCGTTGATACTGTTGAAACAGCTGTAGTAACATCACGGCGTTTAACGCTACCATAACCAATAACAACAACATCATCTAACATTTCGCTATCTTCTTGCAAAATGACATTCATCACTGCAGTGGCTTTCAACTCCTGAGTTTTATATCCTACATAAGATATAATTAAGGTAGAATTTTTATCTACTGATAATTCGAAATTACCATCGAAATCAGTGATTGTTCCTACACTTGTTCCTTTTTGTTGAACACTAGCACCAATAATACTTTCACCAGTTACATCTTTTACAACTCCTTTAACTGCCATTTGCTGAGCAAAGGCTCCAATCGACAGGAATAGTAGACAGATGGTAAATACAAACCGACATGTTTGCCTCAATCCTCTTCTTTTGTTTTTCATAAAATGATAAAAATTTTAAACTCTTTAGAACAATATCTAATAAAAAATTAGTCTGCAAATATATTTTTACTTATACTCAAACAGAATATCAAGTAAACTCTAAAGTAAGTTTTAAAAATATCTATCTACTTAAAAACTAAAGCTATACAGATTATTCACCAGCAAAAAAAGTAAGTACCTTTCTTTATATCTCACATCTCATTTTTACCTAAACTCATTAATTTGATAGCAAAATTATCTTTATCCATTATAGATTTATTACGAATACGAAGCCTATAGTTGTATACTGTTTGTGGAGAGTAATGTAAGAATTCAGCAATCTTTGTACTATCATTAATTCCCAATCTTACTAAAGCATAAATACGAAGTTCACTATTTAGTTGCTCATTATCCTTTAATGTAATACGTTCTTCAGGACGTAACAGAGAATTAAAATCATTGACAAAATTAGGATATATATGTAGGAAAACAGAATCAAAATTTTTGTAGAACTCTTTTAACTCCTCTTGAACAATATTTGTAGAATTCGTTATAGACTTAATCTCTTCAATTTTGCCCGAAACAACTTTACGATTTATATTCTTGCGAAAATTTTCTAGTTTTTTTATGTATTGAGAATATACAGTAAACACATAACCAATATACTCTTCCTTGACTCGATTTGCTTCGTTAAGATCACTATTTATATTTTTCAATTTATTATTTAAAGAACTTAACTGCTCATTTACCTCTTTTACCTCTTGATTCGCTTGCGAAAGTTCGGACATATTTTGTTGCAACATTCTGTTGGCATCATCAAGTTTTTTACGCGACTCTTTAAGAACTTGCATTTGCCTATATATAAATAATGTGGCCAAAAATAGTATTAACGAAAGCAACGTTATCAAAGCTAAATATATATATAGATGGTTTTCTTGCTCTTTATTTCGCTTTTGATATGCCATCTGTATTTGATCATGAATTTTAAAAGCACTCATAATCCTAACTCTATTTCTATATATTTGAGCCTTGTGCAAAAAGTAATTTATATAGATGGCAGCTCTATCTATATCACCCTTTTCATAAAGTAGTCGCGATAATTCCTCAATCGAAGCAATATCACGATTACATATTTGAACATCTATAATTGCTGAGTAGATAAGATATTTAAAATAGCTTTTATTATCACCCATCTCCTTACATATCATTGATAGGATATATGCATTCATAGCATCACGTCGCGACTCTAACGATGATTCCCTGATTGCATTTTCCAAAAGAGTACGGGTAGCATGCATCTCTTCACTTCCTAAATCATGCCAACCTTTATACCAAAGATATAAAGGATCTTTTTTGCTAATATACATCATAACTGAGTCCTTATAAAGAGCCTCAATCTGATAATAAGTGTTTGTATTCCAATTCCCACTATCTAAAAAATGTCCTAAATGTGAATACAGATAAAGATTTTGTCCGTAATACTCCGTAAGTAATTCCGAAGGTATATTACTGCCCGATAAACCTTCTAACTCATCACTCGCCTCTTTAAGAAGTCCGGTTGCTGTAAGAAGAAAAGCACGTTTAATTTTCCACTCAATCTTCCAACTTTCATTATTCAGTTCGGAAGCGATACTCATATTTTTATCTACATATACATGAGCTGAATCTGAATCATAAATTGAAAACTCTTCATATAAAGATTTATTTAACCAATATTCCTCCTCAAGCGTGCGTACCTCAGAAATTCTTTTCCGCAACTGATTGATTTTACTCTCTTTAATGGAATGTAATTTATCTTGATTAAGAATTAAAGAATCCAATTTTAATAAAAGATTATCAGTCTCAGTAGCCGATATAATAAAACAACAAAAAGAAAAAAAAATCGATACTAAGAATCGATTTATAAGTAATCTGTAGATCATAAACAGTGATTTGCAGACAATATTATTTAAATTAATACTCAAAAAAGTATCACAAAATTAAATAATGACATTTTATTTTTAGAATTTCCTTATTACATTTTATATTTTCTAACATAGATTTGTTTTTTATTTGTCTACATTATATTTCATTAATAAATGGGAAGTAAAGTATATACAAAAGTTATGTTAGAATAAGTATTATTTATGTTTATATACGGATATAACAGTTACGATAAAACACAAAAAAAGATGGAAACCAATATGGTGTCCATCTTTATAAATTATATAAGTAGTCTCTTACTTTATAAGTACTTTACCTGTCATTTCTGATGGAATCTCTATACCCATAATTTTAAGTAATGTAGGAGCAACATCAGCAAGAATACCATCTTCTATCTTAGCCTCTTTGTTCTCGGTTACGTAAACACATGGAACAGGGTTAAGTGAGTGAGCAGTATTTGGAGAACCATCCTCATTAAGTGCGTGGTCAGCATTACCATGGTCAGCAATGATTATTACCTCATAATCATTTTTCTTAGCTGCCTCAACAGTATCCTTTACACATTCATCAACAGCTTTAACAGCCTTTTCGATTGCACTGTAAACACCTGTATGACCAACCATATCACCATTAGCGAAGTTTACAACAATGAAGTCAAATTTATCTGAGTTTATAGCCTCAACAAGTTTATCTTTAACTTCATAAGCACTCATCTCTGGCTTAAGATCGTAAGTAGCAACTTTTGGAGAAGCAACAAGAATACGTTCTTCACCTTCATAAGGAGTTTCACGACCACCATTGAAGAAAAATGTTACGTGAGCATATTTCTCTGTTTCAGCAATGTGAAGCTGTGTTTTATCTTTGCTAGCTAGATACTCACCAAGTGTGTTCGAAACATTATCCTTATCAAAAATGATATGAACATTTTTGAATGAAGCATCGTATGGAGTCATACAGTAGAACTGGATATTTGGAATAACATGCATACCAAATTCAGGTTTATCCTCTTGTGAAAGAACTACTGTAAGCTCTTTTGCACGGTCATTACGATAGTTAAAGAAGATAACTACATCACCCTCTTTAATAGTACCATCGAAGCCTGCATTAACTATAGGTTTGATAAATTCATCAGTTACACCTTCATCATATGACTCCTGCATAGCCTCAACCATGTCAGTAGCTTTTTTACCTACACCATATACTAGAAGATCATATGCCTCTTTAACACGTTCCCAACGTTTATCACGGTCCATAGCATAGTAACGACCAATGATAGATGCAATTTTACCTGCGCTAGTTTTGCAGTATGCGTCAAGTTGTTCAATAAATCCTTTACCACTCTTAGGGTCAGTGTCACGGCCATCCATAAAACAGTGGATGAAAGTGTTTTCTAAACCATATGCTTTTGATATATCGCACAATTTGAAAAGATGATCAAGAGAACTATGAACACCACCATCAGAAGTCAATCCCATAAAGTGGATATTCTTGTTGTTTTCTTTAGCATAGCTGAATGCAGAAATAATTTCCGGATTCTGCATAATACTATTATCAGCACAAGCACGGTTGATTTTAACAAGATCTTGATAAACCACTCTACCGGCACCAATGTTAAGGTGACCTACTTCTGAGTTACCCATCTGTCCATCAGGCAAACCAACATTTTCACCACTTGCCTGAAGTTGAGAATTTGGGTAATTCTCGATTAGATAATCCCAATATGGAGTAGGAGTATTAAAGATTACATCATCTTTCCCATGATCGCCAACTCCCCAGCCATCAAGGATCATTAAAAGAGCTTTCTTAGCCATATTATTTTTGTTTTAATTGTTTCTTTATTTGCACCACAAAGGTACAAAAAAAGGAGAAATTATCTCTTTATTTTTATCCCATTTATTAATAATCACAAATAGCAACTCGCTTTAGTTATTATATCGAAACTATAACTAAATTTGCACAGATAATATCAACAAAAGTTTTTTTAATGAGATATATTTTATTCCTAATTTTCTATTGTTTAACACTTTCGGCTTCACAAGCTCAAGATCCTGACCCACTTCCGATAGCACCACTACCTGAAGAGAAGAAAGTTATTGACAATAAATTAGCTTTTGAGATTGACTCATTAATAGAGCATAATGTAATTAAGTTCTGTGATCAAAAAATTGACCTCTCAACGCGTGAACGACAGAGGAAACTACAAAGAGAGATTAAATCCTTAACACCTTATTCATCAACACTAATTCAAAGAGCAAACTTCTTCTTTCCTGTTATTGAGCCAATACTTGAACGTTGTAGAATTCCGGATGATTTTAAATACCTAATGGTTATTGAAAGTGGCATGGATCAATATGCACGTTCACAAGTAGGTGCAACAGGACTTTGGCAATTTATGAAAGGTACCGCCATACAGTATGGACTGCGTGTTGATGAAAGAATTGATGAGCGCTATCACATTGACAAAGCAACATATGCTGCTTGCAAATATTTGAAAGATGCTTACGATAAGTTTGGTGATTGGGTAGCTGCTGCACAGTCCTACAATATAGGTCAAGCCAGGATAAATTATGAACTTTCCAAACAGAAAGTATCAGAAGCTATCGACTTAAATCTTGTTGAAGAGACAAACAGATATATATATAGAGTATTAGCAGCAAAAATTATATTTACTAATCCTCGCAATTTTGGACTTACAGAGGCCAATCTATATTATAAGAAGTTAAGAAGAAGGTAGAAAGTATTTAAAAATCAAGACTTAATTGAGGATCTTCACCCAACAGATTGAAAGAGAGTCGATGATATGGAGTAGTTCCCAAGTTACGTATTCCCTCACGATGTTTCTTTGTAGGATATCCTTTATTACCTTTCCAATCATATCCTGGATACTCCTTATCAATTTTATTCATGAAATCATCCCTATATGTTTTAGCTAATATCGATGCCGCAGCAATAGACAGATATTTACCATCACCCTTTACAACTGTAGTATGTGGTAAATCTTGGTATTTTTTAAATCGGTTGCCATCAATTAGAAGAGCCTCCGGACGAATAGATAAGTTATCAATTGCCCTATGCATTGCCAGGAATGAGGCGTTAAGGATATTTATTTTATCAATCTCTTCGTTAGTTACCACTCCCACTCCCCATGCTAGAGCCTCGCGTTCAATTACCTCACGCAACTTATATCGTTTTGCTTCCGACAGCTGCTTTGAATCATTTAAATCCTCATTATGAAAATCGTGTGGTAATATCACTGCAGCAGCATACACAGGACCTGCAAGACATCCACGTCCCGCTTCATCGCATCCTGCCTCAATTTTATTGATATCTAAATATGGTAGTAACATATAGCTCTTTTTTTAGCAAAGTTAAAACAATTTATAATAGATAATTCTAAAAGAAAGTAACAAACACCGGTTTGACTATCTTGTCAATAGTGAACTCTTTTCGTGGCGTTAGCAAACCAGTATCTTTATTGCGTTCATAGAACTCAATAGAGTTACTATCACGACAAGTCACCACAAGCCACTTGTCATCAGGAGTAATAGCGAAGTTTCGTGGATGAATTCCTGTATTCATATATCCTACCATCTTAAGTGTACCATCAGGAAGAATAGAAAATATTGTTATTCCATCACTCTTCAGCCTGTTAGATGTATATAAATATTTCCCATCATTTGATATATGAATATCTGCAGAACCTTTACCATTAACACCATCAGTAAGGTCGGAAAGTATATATTGAATAGTTATGAAAGTACCATTATCTCTTTTCAAAACAGCGACTTTTCCTGATAGTTCACCAATAACATACATCATATCATTTTTATGATTGAAAGTAAAATGACGTGGTCCAAAGTTAGGTTCAAATAGCAATGTATCGGTAATAGTACTATCTTTCTGTACATATATCTTATCACAACCTAAATCAGAGATATATAAATTACCATCTTCATTATATACTACGCTGTGAATATGAGGAGAGAGTTGCGCTTTTTTATCAACAGAATTTCCTTCGAAAACTGTATGCTGAATCAGTTTACCTATGCTTCCTTCACTATTCAATGAGTATCTTGTCATAGAGCCACCACCATATTCAGCAGTAGCGATCTCATCACAATTAGTAGCTATATTACAAGGTGCAGACCCAAGTCCGGCGATACTATTAAGTTTTTTAAGTTTACCATTGTCAAAGTTATAGGCAGTAACTCCGGCTGTAGAGTCCTCATTTTC
>JAEZKJ010000145.1 GCA_023415545.1 Bacteroidota bacterium | reverse complement strand
TATCGTTAAGAACTTTAGTCAAGTTCTCAACATCATGTCCTTCAATAGGTCCAAAATATCTTATATTCATTCCTTCAAAGATATTCTGTTGTTGATAAAGCATTGATTTCAAACTATTATTGAATCGAATGATGCTTTTTCTTCTCTCTTCATTTAATATACCCCATTTTAAGAACATATTGTAGAGCTTAAATCTAACTCTATTATAGCCTAATGAGGTTTGTAAATTCAAGAGATATTGTTTCATGCCACCAACACTTCTGTCGATCGCCATATTGTTGTCATTCAGAATAATAAGAAGGTCATTAGGTGAAGATGATACATTGTTTAGCCCTTCAAAAGCAAGTCCCCCGCTCATGGAACCATCGCCAATAATAGCAACAACATGACGATTCTCTTCTTTATGCATTTTAGCTGCAACAGCCATACCAAGTGCAGCAGAAATAGAGTTTGATGCGTGTCCGCAAGTGAAACTATCATATTCACTTTCGCGTGGTGAAGGGAATGGAGATAATCCGTTAAGTTTCCTATTTGTCGAAAAACGATCTCTTCTGCCTGTTAATATTTTGTGTACATATGCTTGATGACCAACATCCCAAACAAGTCTATCATAAGGAGTATTGAACACATAATGTAATGCTACAGTAAGTTCAACTACACCTAAGCTAGAGCCAAAGTGCCCCGGATTACGCGAAAGTTCATCAATAATCTTGTCTCTTAACTCATCGCATACAATATGAAGATCGGAGATTTTTAATTCTCTCAAATCTTTTGGGCTGTTTATATTATTCAATAAGCTATATGAAGTGTTTTCTTTCATTCTTATATTAATAAATATCTTACAAAAATAGTAATATTAATATGTAATAGATTACTTTTGTTTTAAAAATTATATCTTGCGTAGTGGATATGGAGCTTATCACTAGGGTTGAAATGCCCAAAACAGTTACAGAAATTAATCATTCGGACAAAATTATGGTTTTAGGGTCATGTTTTGCTCAGAATATGGGAGAAATTCTTTCATCCAAAAAGATTAGATGTGATATAAATCCTTTTGGTATTCTTTATAATCCTTTCTCTATCCTTAAAGCATTAAAAGAGATAGAAGAGAACAAAACTTATTGTCTTAATAATCTTCTTTTTGATGGGAGGTTATGGCATAGCTGGATGCATCATTCCTCATTTTCATCTGCTGATGCAAAGGAATGCTGTGATAATATTAATAAAAGAATAAACTTTGCTCATGAAAATTTACATAACTTAGACTATATGATAATAACTTGGGGTAGCGCCTATGTATATTATCTAGCCGAATTGGATGAGAAAATAATTGTAGGTAACTGTCATAAACAGAAAGACTCAATGTTTAAACGTGCTCGTGTTGATGAGAATGATATAGTTGATGGATATGTAGAACTGGTTGATAGATTGAGAGAAAAAAATCCTAATCTAAAAATAATATTGACTGTAAGTCCTATACGCCATATAAAAGACGGGTTACATGGTAACCAAATAAGTAAATCAATTTTACTTCTAGCGGCAGAAAAACTATGTGAAAAGAGAGATAATATATTTTATTTCCCTTCATACGAAATAATGATGGATGAACTACGTGATTATAGATTCTATGCCGATGATATGGTACATCCATCGTCACTTGCTATAGAGTATATATGGATGAAATTTTCGCAAACATTTTTCTCTTCACAAACTACGAAAATTATAAAAGAGTGGGAGTGTATAGAGAAAGCTTTGAATCATAGACCTTTTGATTCAACATCACCGGCACATCATAAATTTTTATCGCAAATAGTGTTAAAGATTAATGCAATAAAAGAAAAGTATCCTTATTTTGAAATCAAAAAAGAAATAGAACAATGTCAAGCTCAATTGAAAACATCAACAAACTAATAAATTCTAAACTGATTGGTGGTTATGAAAGTAATATTGATTGGATCCTTACAGACAGCCGTTCAGTTTGTTTCCCTGAAGAAACTCTCTTTTTTGCGCTTAAGACCAAACGTAATGATGGTCATAAATATATAGATGAATTATTCGAGAAAGGTGTACGTAATTTTGTTGTTAGTACTCTACCCGAAAATATTGAAAGTTATTCTAAATGTAATTTCCTTGTTGTAAAAGAGCCTTTAAAAGCTCTTCAAAAATTGGCTGAGAAACATAGAGAAAATTTTCAAGTTCCTGTAATAGGCATAACCGGAAGTAATGGTAAAACTATAGTCAAAGAGTGGCTTTATCAGCTACTCAATGAGAACTTTGTCATTACTCGCTCACCTAGAAGTTATAATTCACAAATAGGTGTTCCTCTATCAGTATGGATGATGAATGAAAAGAGTGAGTTAGGTATTTTTGAAGCTGGTATCTCCGAGATGGGTGAAATGGAGGAACTTTATAATATTATTCGACCAACCATAGGTATTTTGACAAATATTGGTGGTGCTCATCAAGAAAACTTTTTCTCTGTACAAGAGAAATGCATGGAAAAACTTTCTCTTTTTAAAGATTGTGATGTTATAGTTTATAATGGAGACAATGAACTTATAAGTAGTTGTGTTCTTAAATCACTATTCACAGCTCGAGAAATAGCTTGGTCAACAAAAGATAATGAACGACCTCTGTTCATAGAATCAATAAATAAGGGAGAAAATAGTACTACTATATCATATCGATACATTGGTATGCCAGGAAAATATACTATCCCATTTATTGATGATGCATCTATAGAAAACTCAATTCATTGTGCTGCTATTGCTCTATATTTCATGTTGCCTCAAGAAGTTATAGCTGAAAGGATGGAAAAACTTGAACCTATAGCCATGCGTCTAGAGGTTAAAGAGGGAAAAAATAGTTGCGTACTTATTAATGATAGCTATAATTCTGACCTTGCTTCTCTTGATATAGCTCTTGATTTCATGTCACGACGCTCGGATAATAAAGGGAAGAAACGTACACTTATATTGTCGGACATGTTACAGACAGGACAAAGCAGTAAACTACTGTATCGTCAAGTAGCTGAACTTGTTCATAGCCGTGGCATTGAGAAAATAATAGGCGTTGGGGAAGATATCCAAGCAGCATCGTCACGATTCGAAATTGAAAAATATTTCTATCAAAACACTCAGCAGTTAATTGAATCGGATATACTTCAATCATTGCGTAATGAAGTCATACTTATAAAAGGCTCAAGAAATTTCCATTTTGAAAAAATATCTGATTTACTTGAACTTAAAGTACATGAGACAATTTTAGAG
Source organism: Bacteroidota bacterium (assembly GCA_023415545.1). Classification (GTDB taxonomy): domain Bacteria; phylum Bacteroidota; class Bacteroidia; order Bacteroidales; family Bacteroidaceae; genus Phocaeicola. Next base: position 2,326 of record JAEZKJ010000145.1, on the reverse strand, counting down.
ATTAATTTAAATGCTATCGTTAATAATTTAAATTATTATAGGAGTAAACTTAAACCCGAGACAAAAATTGTTTGTATGGTGAAAGCATCGGCTTATGGTGCTGGAGCTTTAGAAGTTTCAAAAACATTACAAGAGCATCGTGTAGATTATCTTGCTGTTGCAGTAGCTGATGAGGGTTCGGAGTTAAGGAAAGTAGGGATTACCTCTTCCATTATAGTTATGAATCCTGAATTGACTGCTTTTAAAACGATGTTTGATTATCAACTTGAACCTGAAGTTTATAGTTTCCATCTTCTCAATGAATTAATAAAGGCTGCTGAAAAAGAGGGTGTAACAAATTTCCCTATACACATTAAGTTAGATACAGGTATGCATCGTTTAGGCTTCACTCCAAATGATATACCTGAGTTGATAAAACGTTTACAAACTCAAAATGCTGTAATTCCACGTTCGGTATTTTCTCATCTTGTCGGCAGTGATTCGGCACAATTTGATTCTTTTACAAGAAAACAGATTGAGATTTTTGATGAGGCTTCAACTGAATTGCAGAATGCTTTCTCACATAAAATATTGCGACATATATGTAATACGGCAGGTATTGAGAGATATCCGGATGCACAATTTGATATGTGTCGTCTAGGATTAGGCCTATATGGAGTAGACCCATCAACAAATAAGATAATACACAATGTAGCTACCCTTAAGAGTACAATTCTTCAGATACATGATGTTCAAAAAGATGAAACTGTAGGTTATAGTCGTAAGGGAAGGTTAGTACGTGACTCCAGAATAGCGGCAATACCTATTGGTTATGCTGATGGGCTTGATCGATATTTAGGAAATGGGAATGCATATTGCTTGGTTAATGGTGAAAAGGCTCCATTTGTGGGTAATATTTGTATGGATGTATGTATGATTGATGTTACTGATATTAATTGTAAAGAGGGTGATAAGGTTGAAATTTTTGGTGATAATCTTCCTGTTACTGTTCTTTCAGATAAACTTGAGACTATACCTTATGAAATTCTAACAAGTGTATCAAATAGAGTTAAGAGAATATATTTTCACGATTAAAACCATCAAAAATATGAAAACACGCTTTTTATTAATGTTACTATTCTGCATATTTTCATTGCAGACAATTTTTTCACAGGGTTTAAAGTCAATATCTATTCTTGGCGATTCTTACTCTACTTTTGAGGGTTATATTCCTCAGGGAAATAGTATATGGTATTGGAGCAAACCTGATACGACAAAGACAGATGTTGATAAGGTGACACAAACATGGTGGCATAAGTTTATAAAAGAGAATAACTTTAAACTCTTTATAAATGATTCATATTCCGGTTCTACAATATGTAATACGGGGTACAATGGTGATGATTATAGTGATAGATCGTTTATTACAAGAATGAAGAAGTTAGGATGTCCTGACATTATTTTTATTTTTGGTGCTACTAATGACTCTTGGGCGAATGCTCCAATAGGAGAGTATAAATATTCTGATTGGTCAAAGGATGATTTATATAGTTTTAGACCTGCTCTATCTTATTTGCTTTCAAATATGATAGATTATTATCCAAATGTAACTATATATTATATGTTGAACGATGGGTTAAAAGAAGAAATCAACAACTCTATAAAAGAAATTTGTAACTATTACAGCATTCCTATTATAGAGTTGAAGAGTATAGATAAGAAAAGTGGACATCCATCAGTTAAAGGAATGGAGCAAATTTCATTGAAGTTGAAAGATGCTTTACTTCTTAAATAGCATATTTCGTATTAACTGGTCGACAGCGAATCTACCTGGACCCATAATATATGATATGCAGAAAATAGCTAGATAAAGTAAAGCAAGTTCTTTTGCTGATAATGGGTCGCTGGCATGAACAACAAGTAGAATTACTAGCATTGTAAATATTAATGGAATAAGTACAATTCTGTATAGTAAACCTATTGTGAAAGCTAGTCCACATAAAAATTCAGCAAAAATTGCAAGAAGCAGAGATAGTTGAGAACCTACACCAAGAGGATCAGGAAATGCTTGCTCTAAAGCACCAAAATTGGCTATTTTCATATAACCATGGTTCATAATCAGAATACCGAAAATCAATCGCATAGCTAATATAGCTAATGATACGGTTTGAGGACGCTCTTCACCAGGGAAAAGGAATTTGTAGAGTGTATTCATAATTCTTTAGTTTTTGTTATTTTCTAAATATATGAAAAACAATTTAAATATTACTATTGTTTTTAACTTTTAATGATGAATGAGGAGATAAAAGAGTACTATCAAGAATTATTTTTTATATATCAAGGAAGT
>JAEZKJ010000047.1 GCA_023415545.1 Bacteroidota bacterium | reverse complement strand
TTACCTGAATATTCAGGCTCTTTAGAATCATATTTATAATCTACCAATACTAAGTCACCATCAGCTGCTTCAGCGTACTGTTCAAGTAGAAAAGCTGGGATAACAGTTTCAGGAGAATGAGCAGGAGTAAGGAATTTAATTGGAGAACCATCACCCCAGATAGAAGCGTAAACATTATTTGTTAATGAAGTAGAAGTTGCTGTTCTATATTCAATAACATAATCTGCCGGTGAATTCTGATAGTTGTATGTTACACCTACAGACGAACCTTTTCCCCATGAAGGAAGAAGATTAGCGATAATAGATGGAACAAATTTATCGGCTGTAGCAAATTCATTTAAAGCAAGATCTGTTTTAACTGCCTTTGCCAGAGCTTTCTCTTCATCTGTTGTTGCAACCTTTCCGGCAGCAGTACTAATAGAAGCGTAATCAGCTTCTGTTAGGACATACTCTTCCATAGTTTTAGAAACAACAGTACCTTGAGCATCAAGATTATTATAAATTTCATCCATTGGATCACAAGCCGTAGCAATTGCTCCAAATAGAGATAATGCTAATATATTATACTTTAATTTCATATTTCTATTGATGATTAGATATTAGAAAATTACTTTGAAACCTGTTGACCATGTTGTTCCAAAACCATAGTAAACCAATGCTGATTTCCAATCGTGATTTGCACCATCTTTAGCATCAGCAACATACTCTGTATTCAATAGATTCTGTACGTTACCATATATAACCATACGTACATCTTTACTTATGTTGAAACGATAATTCATACCCAAATCTATAGTACCATAATCAGGAAGTTGCCAAGCATCAATGCCTGCATCTTTGATATTTACACGGTTCTGAGGATCGAAGTCTGCATAGTTTTTACCAAAGAATGTGTAGTCACCATAAATTTTAAAACCTTTAAATGGAGTCCATGAAGCACTGAATGCTGATGTAAGCTGTGCAGAGTTACCAACGTGGACATCTTTAATATATGCATTATATGATCCAATAGGATTATTCATCTCATCATATAAAGTGAAGTTGATGTCATCACACCATTTCCAATCACCTAAAGAGAACATTCCTTTAAGTTCAAGCGACTCAATTGGTTTATAAGTTGCTTCCAATTCAATACCCATGTGAAGTGCATCCAAACCGGTCAAGTTAGCTACCTCCTGTCCAATTGTACGGCGAAGAGCTTTGTCCATCCATTTAGTGTAATATCCATTAAGAGCTACATTTAACTGCTCAGTGCTGAAACCATAACCTAATTCAAATGTCATAATCTTCTCATATTTTGCACCTTCATTAACTTCAACTGTATTGTTAGGGAATACACTATTGAAGAAAGGAGCACGAGTCATATAACCTGCATTAATGAATACATTATGGTTATCATTAAATTTATAGTTGAAACCTCCTTTAACACTCCAAGGCAAGAAATGTTTAAAATCAGATACACGGCTTAATGGGTTATCTTCACGTGTATATATTTTACCGGTTCCTCCTCTATCTTCATAACGATATGCTTCATCTGTAATAGAACCGGAAAGGAAACCTGACCATTTATCAGTGTTATACTCAAGTTGTGCAAAAGTTCCACCCCAAAGAATTTCACCAATACTATAATAGTTTGTATAATCACCAACTTTCAATAACTGATTCTTAGTTTGGAAAGCAAGAGGTGATTGTTGTAAGAAATATTCTCCACCTAATAAGTTATCAATTTGTTCTGTATGATAACCTTTATAGTAACGAAGGTCAATACCACCTGTGAAAGTTAGTTTTTCATTTATTCTGTTTTTATAAGATGATAATGCACCATACCAATCATGATCATTTACTGCATTAGTAAAGATAGCTTGTGATCCGTTTAAAGAGTTAGCATTTGCAGCAATAACACTTTCATAATCAATAAGACCATCGTTAGTCATTTTTGCACCATCTTTTGGACGACCGGTATTATTATCAATAGTCAACCACTCACTATGCGCACCACGTACACGACGTCCTCCACCGGATGATAGAGATGCATATACAGATGTTGCCAAAGAGCTATTTTCATCAATAGTCCATGAATGATTTAATGAAATTTGTGGTTTGTGGTAATAGTTATAACCATAACCTGTTCCCACAACTTCACCATTAATGTAACCATAGCTGTTACTGAAACGACCACCATAGCGATTATTCTTATAATCCTCTATGTAGTGCATTGTTCCACGTTGATTGTGCCATTGTGGAGCACCAAATGCTGTTAATGATAATTTATGATTAGCATTAATAACTTTAGAAATATTTCCAAAGTATGTCCAGCCTTCATAGTTTGTACCTTTAATATATCCATCACCTCTGTTTAAAGCTCCCATGAATGTGATAGCCCATCCGTTATCCATCAAACCGGTAGATACTGAAACAGAATATTTACGGAATCCGTCATTACCAAGACCTATATAAGCTGAACCACCTTTTTTAGCCTCAGTCGATTTAGTAACCATGTTCATTGTACCACCGACAGAAGAAATACCTAAAGCAGAAGCTCCAAGACCTCTTTGAACCTGGATGAACTGACTAACATCAGAAAGACCTGACCAGTTTGACCAATATACTTTACCATTCTCCATGCCATTGATAGGCACACCATTAATCAAAACACCAAGGTTAGAAGAGTCGAAACCACGCATATTGATACGTGAATCACCATAACCACCACTCTCTCTTGTTACATATACAGATGGAGTAGATTTCAAAAGTTCAGGAAACTCAATGTTCGAAATCTTTTCTTCGATAGTAGCCAATTTCACGTTTGAAATAGGAATTGGAGTTTGTCTGTCATTTTTAATAATTGAAGCAATAACACTTACCTCCTGTAAATTCACTGCATCAGCCGACATGTTTATATCACCCAAGTTAACTGTATTATTACATTTTACTTGCTGTGTAATGTCTACATAGCCTAAATATTTAAATAACAAGGTAGCTTTTGATGTTGTAACTTTTAAAGTAAAGTTTCCATCAATATCAGTTACACTACCAATAGTAGTACCACTAACAGTTACTGTAGCACCAATCAATGGTTCTTTTGTGTCTGCATCTATCACTCTACCTTTTACTGTTCCTTGTGCAACAGCAGTAGCAATACCGGCAAAAACAAATATTGCTAATAGGAGAAAATGCTTTAGATGATTTCTCATAATTTGTTTGTGATTTAATTAAATAATAGTTTGTGATTAAATGTTTTATCTCTAATTATTCTATCATAAGCACATATCATTGTTACTATTCAACATATATATGTTGAATGTTTTCAAATGTCTAGTACAATATTTTTACTATAATTCATTAAATAAATTATGTTATTGTTGTTAATTCAATGCAAATATAAGTAATTAAATCTGTATAAATGTTACATAAAGATTACAATTTTAAACATTTATTTGTTTAATAAGATGAATAGCAATGTAAAATGTTTTATTAGTAGTTTAAATATGATGCAGCACAATATAGATTAAGTATCTGTCAAGTTTTATGTTCACCATAATAAAGTTTGAAAAGGATAATGAGGTTTGATTGATGTGACTGTTTGATTTGATTATAAATAAAAAAGGTGACCTATTAGGCCACCTTTAATTAAATTATTATATAAAATAAAAATTATTCCATAAGTTTACGATAACGAACTCTTTTTGGTTCCTCTTGACCCAAACGTTTCATCTTGTTCTCCTCATATTCGGTGTACGATCCTTCGAAGAAGAATACTTCACTATTTCCCTCAAAAGCAAGGATATGAGTACATATTCTATCAAGGAACCAACGGTCGTGGCTGATAACAACTGCACATCCTGCGAAATCTTCAAGACCCTCTTCTAAGGCACGAAGTGTGTTAACGTCAATATCATTGGTTGGCTCATCAAGAAGAAGTACGTTACCCTCCTCTTTCAATGCCATAGCTAAATGAAGACGGTTTCGCTCACCACCTGATAACATACCACAAAGTTTTTCCTGGTCTGCTCCGGAGAAATTGAATCGACTTAGGTAAGCACGAGCATTAATATCTCTTCCTCCCATACGAATTAAATCATTACCTCCACTTATAACCTGGTAAACTGATTTTTCAGGATCGATATCTTTATGTTGCTGGTCAACATATGCAAGTTTTACTGTTTCACCAACTTCAAAAGTACCACCATCAGCCTTCTCTAATCCCATAATCAAACGGAATAAAGTGGTCTTACCAACTCCATTAGGACCAATAACACCAACAATACCATTTGGTGGTAACATAAAGTTTAGATTATCGAATAGAAGTTTCTCACCAAAGGCTTTTGATACACCAATTGATTCAATGACTTTATTACCCAGACGTGGACCATTAGGAATGAATATTTCAAGTCTCTCTTCTTTCTCTTTAACATCCTCATTTATAAGTTTGTCGTATGAGTTTAGACGAGCTTTACCTTTAGCTTGACGTGCTTTAGGAGCCATACGTACCCAATCAAGTTCTCTTTCTAGAGTCTTTCTACGTTTACTTGCAACTTTCTCCTCCATCTCCATTCTCTTGGTTTTCTGTTCAAGCCAACTTGAGTAGTTTCCTTTCCAAGGAATACCTTCACCTCTGTCAAGTTCAAGAATCCAACCAGCTACGTGATCAAGGAAGTAACGGTCGTGGGTTACAGCAATAACAGTTCCTTCATATTGTTGTAGATGTTGCTCTAACCAATCGATGCTCTCAGCATCAAGGTGGTTGGTAGGCTCATCCAAAAGAAGGATATCAGGTTTTTGAAGAAGAAGACGACAAAGAGCTACACGGCGACGTTCACCCCCGGATAGGTTCTTAACAGGCTGATCTTCTGGTGGGCATCTTAATGCATCCATAGCTCTTTCTAGTTTGCTATCTAGATTCCAAGCATCAGTAGCATCAATCTTATCTTGTAATTCAGCTTGACGAGCAAAAAGAGCATCCATTTTATCTTGATCTTCATAATATTCAGGAAGACCAAATTTATTGTTTATCTCTTCGTATTCAGCTAGAGTGTCTACGATATCTTGAACACCCTCCATAACAACCTCTTTTACGGTTTTTGTATCGTCAAGATGTGGTTCCTGAGCCAGGTAACCAACAGAATAACCTGGTGAGAAAACAACTTCACCTTGATAACTCTTCTCTAATCCTGCAATAATCTTAAGCAAAGTAGATTTACCCGATCCATTAAGACCGATAATACCAATCTTTGCTCCATAGAAAAAGGATAGGTAGATGTTTTTTAATACCTGTTTATTCGCTTGGAAGGCTTTGCTTACGCCTACCATTGAAAAAATAATTTTCTTATCGTCTGCCATATTCTTTTATAATATATTTATTTATCGTCCATTAATCTATAATACCACTTGTGAATTTTGAATTCATAAACTAATAGTGATATTAACATTATAGAAATAGATATAAAAAATTTAGTTGTATCAAGTCCATCGAAATAAAAACCTATAACAACACCGGTTGATATACCTAATTCCCAAATTAAATTGTATGTATTGTTTGCTGAGCCACGTTCACAATGATGCGGCAAGCTAATAATCATCACATAAAACCTATTAGCCGAAATACTTAATCCAATGCCAAGAAGGATAAAACCGGCTAAAGAAATAAAGATAGATGAGGTAAATGTGAACATTAAAAAACCAATTATTGAAAATAATGTACTCATTTCCAACTCTCTTTTACTTTCAAGATTTTTAAAAAGTATATGTACTAAAACGAAACCCAAAATAAATCCTGAAATTAAAAATAAAAAGTAGACATTAAGCTCAACAATAGTTATTAAAATACCAATAATAATTGGACAAGCAATCATATTAAAGGCTGCCGGTAAAACTCTGGGGAGCAAAAATCTATCTAATGATAAAAGTGATGGTTTTAAAGGCGCTCTAAAAGGTACTCTAATAAAAAGAACTAATATGCCCGATAATAAAGTTAAGGCGGCACTTATATAGAATACTAATATCATGTCATAGATATTATAAAGATATACACCTACGATAACTCCTATTATCATACCAAATCTACCTATACGAGTAAAAAAGAGATTGGCTAAAGTCCTTTTAGTGGTTGGAGTAACATCTATTACTAACGTACTACTTGTTGTGGTAGTAATAATGCTGAATAGTAAACCTTGAATAATTCTCAAGGCTAGAACGATGATTAAAGATGTAGCTCCCAAATACCCTATAGCTGCCATAGATAAAAAAGCTGAAGACCAAAAGGCAACATTCTTTCTTTTAAAAGCATCAAGTAGATAGTTGTTAAATGGTCCAGGAATAAATATGGCTACTGCAAAAGTTGCCAAAACTAATGTTCCCTGTATTAATGAACAATCATATTTATCCGACAGCCAAAAAGGTAAAGTAGGGAGATAAATGTATAATGAAATATACAAAAAAAGGTTAGACAAAGATAAGAGAAGCATCTCTTTGGTCCACAATCCTTTTCTTTCATTAGAGTAAAAAAACTCATTATACATTTTATTCTATTTTTAAATATTAATATTTTTCATTTTCATTAGGGAAGTCACAGTCTTTGACATCCTTAACGTATTGTTGTATTGCATTTGTCATAACAGAATGCAAATCAGCATATCTTCTAAGGAAACGAGGATTGAATCCATTCGACATACCAAGCATATCATTAACAACAAGCACTTGACCATCAACATCACCACCTGCACCTATACCTATAACAGGAATAGTTAATTCATCGGCTACTTGTTTTGCTAGTTCAGCAGGTATTTTCTCAAGAACAAGAGCAAAACATCCTGCTTCTTCAAGTAAGTGAGCATCGCGTATAAGTTTTTCAGCTTCAGCTTCATCTTTGGCTCTTACTGTATAAGTACCATATTTATTTATTGATTGTGGCATTAATCCTAAATGACCCATGATTGGAATACCTGCTGCAATAATCTTTTTTACAGCATCAATAATCTCTTCACCACCTTCAAGTTTAAGTGCATCACCATGAGTGATTTTCATGATTTTAATTGCATTGGTTACAGCTTCATAATCCGAAGTTTGATATGTACCAAAGGGCATATCAATAACAACAAGTGCTCTTTTAACGCCTCTTACAACCGATTTTCCATGATAAATCATTTGATCCAGGGTGATAGGTAAAGTGGTAACATTACCTGCCATAACATTAGAAGCTGAATCGCCAACCAAAATAACGTCTATTCCTGCACCATCAACAATTTGAGCTGTAGAGTAATCATACGATGTAAGCATTGAGATTTTCTCCCCTCTTTGCTTCATCTCTATTAGTCGGTGTGTTGTAACTTTTCTTGTATCACCTGATATATATCCTGCCATAATAATACTCTTTTAAATTAGTAAGTAAATCTCGTTATAGTAAATTTATTAGTTTATCGTAGTTAAATTCATTAAAGTCACTAATTACATAATCAGCCTTATCAATTATCTCATCTCTTTTGTTTGTTGTTGATAAACCGACAACAAACATACCTGCTCGTCTACCGGCTTCAAGACCATGAAAAGAGTCTTCAAAGACTATACACTCAACAACAGAGACATTGAAATATGATGCTCCCTGCAAAAAACATTCAGGATGTGGTTTTGAATGAGTAAACATATCAGAGGTAAATATTTTATCAACAATCTCAAGTAATTCGGGATGTACTTTATAAACCTGTTCCATCTTTTTATTATTCGAACTAGTAACGATGCCAATTTTTACCCCATTAGCTTTGAGTTCTTTTATAAAACTGTAAGCTCCTGGGATATAATCAAAGTGCATGTTTGACTCAAAATAGTCTAATTCTTTAATAATTTTATTTTGAGAATCAGCGTCAAAATATTTATCACAGATTTGTGTAAGTGTCTGTCCTTTTATTCTCTTTCCAAACTCTTCTATTTCAGGATAGTATTCTTTACCAATAGCATTCCAAAATGTGCTATACTGTGATTCTGTGTCCATTACCACACCATCAAAATCAAACAATGTGACGATATGTTCCTTGCTCATCAAATTAAAAATAAAATGAAATGCAAAGATACAAATAGGTTAATAAAGAAAAACATTAAACCTTAAACTATTATCTATTTTTTAATAAATAATGGCTTTTTAATCAAAATTACCCCAACAAAAAACAGTTTTCCTACATTTTAATCAATAAAAGTATATTCAATGCAGAAACAATTACAGCCAATGTGCATAGCACAATATTGCTCCAAGTGGAATTAGCGTATTTACCCATTATACGTTTTGAGGAAGTAAGATATAGTTGAAGAAACATAGTAAATGGAAGTTGAATACTTAATACCATTTGAGAAATAATTAAACTCTTAAATGGATTGCCTATAAAAAGGATAAATATTAAAGCAACTCCAAAGGAGATAATGACTCCTACTTTCGAGTGGATATCTTTTATATTATATGATTCATTGAACATACCTGAAAATATTGAACCGGCAGCCATTCCACTAGTTATAGTTGAAGAGATACCAGCCATAAGAAGAGCTAATGCAAATATTATTGCTGCATTATTGCCCAAAAGTGGTGATAACAGAGAATTTGCTTGCTCCAACTCCTCGACTACAATATTACTTTTAAAAAATGTAGCAGCAGCTAAAAGAATCATTGCACTATTTATTGCCCACCCTACTATCATAGATAACATAGTATCATAGAACTCATACTTCAACACTCTTTGAATCTCTTTGTCATCCTTCTTATTATATTCATGACTTTGTATAACTTCTGAATGAAGAAAAAGATTATGAGGCATAACAACAGCACCTAGAATACTCATTATTACTATCATACTACCATCGGGAATAGAGGGAGTAACCCATGAGCGTATAGCAATTGGCCAATCTATATCAACCAAAAAAAGTTCATAAAGAAAAGATAGGCCAATAACTGACACAAATGCTATAATTGCTCTTTCTATTTTCTTATATGAGTTAGTAAACAGCATTATCATCACAAAACATGTAGTAAGAAGAGAGCCCCAAATTATTGGTATTCCCAATAACATTTTTAAAGCTATTGCACCACCTATTATTTCAGCCAATGAAGTAGAAATTGAGGCGCACATTGCCGATATTTGAATAGGCCGAGAAACCCATTTATTGCAATATTGTGTTGCTGCTTCACTAAGACATAAACCGGTTACTATACCAAGATGGGCGACATTATGTTGAAGAATAATAAGCATAATAGTGCCTAGTGTAGTTACCCAAAGTAGAGAATAACCAAACTCGGAGCCGGCTGCAAAGTTTGAAGCCCAATTACCCGGATCAATAAATCCTATTGTTACCAATAAACCGGGACCTATATATCTAAAAAAATCTATTCCACCAAGATATCTTTGATGCTTCTTGTTTTTTAATTCTTTAAAAAAATTGCTCATATAGTATATCTGTTAAGAGATAGTTATTAATAAATTAAATCGTTTGATTAGTACATTATATATTATAATTTTGTCGCAATAATATATCAGTCATGAAAATAAAATTTATACATATAGCTGTTTTATATTTATTTTCTATTATTATTTGCGGATGCAATAATAATAGAAAAGCGGATATAATGAAAATTAACTCGCAAAAAATAAACAAAACTTGTCCTGTTAGAGTTGACTCTCTTCTTATTTTAGATAGTACTTACTATAATAAGGAAGACAACTCAATGACATATTACTACACAGCTTCAGGGATATTAGATGATAGTTTACTCTTAAACAAAAATTATAATGAAATAGAATCTTCACTAAGAGAAGGCTTAGACAACTCAGTAGATATGAGAAAATATATAGAGTATGAAGTTACAATAATATATAAATATAACTCATACTCGAATGGTAAAACATTAGTGACTTTTACTATGCCAAATAAAAGAAAGAAAAAGTAATTGTTATAAGTTATTTTTCTCCAAATATGAGCTCCAACCTGAAGCATCTCCCCACATTATCTGTTTCAAGTATTGATTCCATTTAGTTTTAGAGGATATTGGAATATACATCCCCATACCACATAAAGTTGAAACATCTACACCAACAAAGGATGGATAATTTGAGGTCGTTGCCATTGCAAATGATTTAGCAACAACTGTTTTATTTAATTGATTTATAAAAGAGGATGAAGGCTTATCACTGGTTAACTTATTAACAAAGTCTAAAATATCATATGAAAGCCCGGTGTAAACTCCTTTATTAGACTGATCACTATGATATGGTTGTAACATATTTAAATCAATAGATGAAGAGCTATAACTATCAATATAGTTTTTCAACTCATTAGTTAGTGATGAAACTTGACTACAGTCAACAGCTATACAATTTCCCCAATTCCTTTCATTTGTATGGTATGAAGCATAAGTTTCACATACTTTTGAAGTATAGTCGGATACATTATCACTAAATAGATAAGGAGTTATAATTTTATATGGAAAACCTACACCAGGTACCTCCATAGGAGAACCGATATAATATTTGCATGTATTTTGCAACTCATATATCACCTCTATATTAGCCATCATACAAGCATCCATAAGGATATAATCAAATTTTTTAGACACATTAAGTAGTGCTTCATTTAAATCAATTATATCTATTTGGTTACTATAAGTACTTGCCAAGGCACGAGTTTCAAACTTAACATTTGGTGATGGTATCCAACTTTCACCATGTGAACCAAAAATCAAACCATAACCATTAGTAGGTGAGATATTAATCATATCCCTTAAAATAGTTGTTATAACATCCTTATCAGTAGACTGCTGATTTAAAGGATATTTTTTAACTACTTTGCCATAACTAACAATTAAGTCAAAAGAACTGTTAGTCGATTGTAAATCGGTTTTATATTTAGAAAGAGATATATTATTTACATTTCCTTTGCCATCGGAAGAGTACTCAATTATACATGGAGCCTCCAACAATCCATTATAATTATCCCAATATATCAAAGCCGTAGAAGCCTTTGTTGTGGATTGTAACCCCTCAAAAATTGTTTCTACATTTCCTTTAAGTTGTGAAAGATCTTTAGTTAAGAAGTATGCCAATAAAGTTCTATCAGCTTTATCTAGTTCAGGTTCATCATCATGCCAGCATGAAGCAAAAAGAACAACTGAAACAATTAAGAGGAGTATTTTTTTCATAAAATAGAATTACTCTTCCACAGAAGCTTTAGTAAATTTGAATACGTCGGATTTCAATTCACGGATATATGATTTTTTCCCCTTTATATATTTATCCTTAATCTTTTTCATCTGTTTATCTAACTTTTCTTTTTTATCAGAGAAGTAGATAATTGGTACTCTGTTTGGCAAAGACTCATGATCCTCGATATAAGATTTAAGTTGAGCACTATATTGAGAACGCCCAGGAAGAAAACCATTTTTATCAAGAACCACGCTATCTACAACTTGTACTTCGGTAAAATAGACTATTGAATCGGAGAAAGAAGCAGCTACACCTGCAATATATACTTTATCATTACTTTTTGATTTAAATGCTGAACTCACGAGTAGCAAAACAAATAGCAGAGTAATAGTTTTAAAACATTTCATATTCTTATAATATATTATTTATAGCAAAAGTAGATATAAATAGAGAAAATAAAAAAAAAGTAGATGAATAAATAAAAAATAATGCACAGAAAAGCATAAATAACTTTTCTGTGCATCAAATAACTTTTCTGAAAAGATCATCCTAAATAGGACTTAAGCAGCTTGCTACGAGAGTTTGCCCTGAGGCGTCGTATTGCTTTTTCTTTGATTTGACGAACGCGCTCACGTGTGAGTCCAAATTTATCGCCAATCTCTTCTAACGTCATTTCCTGAGTATTAATACCGAAAAACATCTGGATAATCTCCTTTTCTCTTTCGGTTAATGTAGAAAGTGCTCGATCAATTTCTTTTGCTAATGATTCATTAACCAATGAACGGTCAGCCATAGGTGAATCATCGTTTACAAGAACATCAAGAAGACTATTATCTTCACCTTCTACAAAAGGTGCATCAACAGAGATGTGACGTCCTGAAACTTTGAGTGTATCCGAAATTTTATCAACAGGTATTTCAAGTTCATCAGCTAATTCCTCGGGAGAAGGACGACGTTCATTCTCTTGCTCAAACTTTGAAAAGGCCTTACTAATTTTGTTAAGTGAGCCTACTTGATTCAAAGGGAGACGAACGATACGTGACTGCTCTGCCAATGCTTGAAGTATTGACTGTCGTATCCACCACACCGCATAACTAATGAATTTAAAACCACGAGTCTCATCGAATTTTTCTGCTGCTTTAATTAAACCCAAGTTACCTTCATTAATTAAGTCAGGAAGACTGAGTCCTTGATTTTGATACTGCTTTGCAACAGAAACAACAAATCGAAGATTTGCTCTAGTCAATTTTTCAAGCGCTATACGGTCACCTTTTCTGATTCGCTGAGCTAGTTCAACCTCTTCCTCAACAGTTATAAGGTCTTCACGACCAATTTCCTGAAGATATTTATCTAAAGAGGCACTCTCTCGGTTAGTGATACTTTTTGTAATCTTTAATTGTCTCATTCTTTATAATGAAATATAAGGAGTGCAAAGTTATTGAATTAAAATGATATTCAATCTTTTTTGTTCAAATTTTATTCATTAAAATGCAATAGATTATACAAATATATGACTTTTTGTGTAAAAATAAAGATGCATAATAAATATGCATCTTTATACCTATTGAAAACTTACTCTATTCTTGAGTTAAATCTACTGCAAAATTAGCTCTTTTACCCGAAGGGAAAATACCACTTAAGAAAAGAACCTGATCAGTAGATTGTGTAGCACTTTTCATAATATCTTCTAAATCGTCTACACTTCTAACCACTTTTCCATTAGCTTTTAGGATAATAAATCCTTTACGTACACCTGCTTCTTTCATTTTACCTTCCGTAACTCCAGTTACTTGAACACCACTTGAAAGATTTAGTTGTCGTTTCATTTCATCTGAAAGTTCACTGAATGCAGCACCTAGCATATCCATTCCGGCATTCTTAACAACTTTTGTGTTACCCTGAGCATTTTTTAATACGATTGTTACATCTTTTTCCTTCTTATCACGAAGTACTTTGACTTTTACCTTATCACCAGGACGGTGTTTAGCTAATCCCTCTTGAAGCTCTGCAAAATTCTTTATCTTTTTACCATCAATTCCTATAATAACATCATCAACATTTAATATTCCCGCTGCTGAACCACCATCTATTACTTCACCAATAAGAACTCCATCAATAGCACCTAAGTTTTTAATCTTTTCTTTAGTTGCTTCATCCATGCTCTGTTGTTCGTCATTTATTGCTCTACCACGAATACCAAGAACAGCACGTTGTACAGCACCAAACTCTTTCAAGTCGGTAATAACTTTTGTCATGATAGAAGTTGGAATAGCAAATCCATATCCTGAGTATGCACCTGTTGGTGAGTATAAAACAGAGTTTATACCAACTAACTCACCTCTAGCATTAACCAAAGCACCACCACTGTTACCCTGATTAATAGCTGCGTCAGTTTGAATGAATGATTCAACTCCATTATTGTAAACACCAAGCGAGCGAGCTTTAGCACTAACGATACCTGCAGTTACAGTAGAAGTCATATTGAATGGATTACCTACAGCTAACACCCACTCTCCTACTTTCAACTTATCCGAATCACCTACCGGAATAGTTGGCAAATCATCTCCTTCAATTTTCACTAGAGCTAAGTCAGTACTTGGATCGGTACCAATTATTCTTCCTTGAAATTCACGACCATCATTTAATCGAACACCTATTTTGTCAGCACCATCAATTACATGGTTATTTGTTACAATATATCCATCTTGTGAGATAATAACACCGGAACCTACTCCAACTCTTTCAGGAGTCTCAATTTGTCGCTGTTGGCCACGGCCACGATTACCAAAAATATCACCAAAGAAATCGTAAAATGGGTCATTTACAACAACATTTTGTTTTTTTGCTGATTGTGTTGATTTTATATGAACAACAGCATGAACAGAACTTTCTGCTGCTCCAGTAAGATCAACAGGTTTTAAATCACCTGCATTTAAAGCAGCTAATTTAAAATTAGGATTTTGTTGAAATAACTCATCAAAAGCCAATGGCTGCTTCTCTTCCTTGTTCATCATAGCATAAGTAGTCACACTGGCCGCACCGACACTTACAGCAATAATAGCTGCCGCACCAAGTACAATTTTAGTTGTTGTTTTCATAACTTATTATCTATTAATTTGTTAATTTTATATTGTCATTTAACATTAACAATGCTAATTAAATAGAAAAAACTATAGGATGTATATATTGACAATCACTTTTTCCCTATTTTAACATTATATTTAAAAGTATTAACGGTGATTAACCGCAAATTGTATTACAAATGACAAATTTACATATATATTATTAACATAAAACTATAATAAATACTACAAAAACCATTCCACATAGCCTCAAATCAGAGAAAAAATATATATATTTGCAGTAAAGAAACAGAAAATCGGTCTGTCGCTGGTACCGTAAGGTAAAAGAGGAAAGTCCGGGCAACATAGAGCATCCTACTTCCTAACAGAAAGCTATCCGTGAGGGTGGAGTAATGCAGAAGAGAATAACCGCCTAATATTTAACATATAAGGTAAGGGTGAGAAGGTAGAGTAAGAGCCTACCAGTTGTGTGGCGACACACAAGCTGTGCATCTTAGGAGTTGTAAGGTCATGTAAACCGACATTATCAGGGCTGCTCGCTCGACGTCGGAGGGTAGACCGCTAGAGGTCGTCGGTGACGGCGACAGTAGATAAATGACAGGCACTCCTAAAGGAGTACAGAACCCGGCTTATAGGTTATCTGTTTCTTTATTTCTTTTACATCTTTACGAAATGAACAAAGCTAAAATTAAAGGAATTCGCTCATTCCTAAAAGTAGAGATTTGGCGTTTAAATGACGATGAGGTTAGTAAACCTCGAGGGATTCTTTACAAAGCTGTAAAAATTATTATAATATCAGTTAAAGAATTCAATCAAGGAAGACTTGTAATAAAATCTTCTGCACTTACCTACAATACACTTTTCTCAATAATCCCACTTCTTGCTATACTATTTGCAATTGTTAGAGGTCTTGGTTTCTCCAACCTTTTAGAGATGCAGATAAAGAATGGTATAGGTGCACAATCACCTGCCATGATGACAATAATGAATTTCATCGATTCATATCTGTCACACACAAAGAGTGGAGTTTTCATTGGTGTAGGTCTTATAATGTTATTGTGGACCATATTAACATTGATTAATAACATAGAACGAACTTTCAACTCAATATGGCAAGTTAAAAAACCACGCACTATATATAGAAAGATGACGGACTATTTCTCCATGCTTCTTCTAATCCCTATCTTTCTAGTTCTTTCAGGAGGTATATCAATCTTCATAAGCACCATGGTTAGCAAAATGGATGGTTTCGATATCCTTGCTCCTATATTGAAGTTTTCTATAAACTTGATTCCATTCTTCATTATATGGTTGATGTTTATCGCTTTATACTCATACATTCCTAATACAAGAGTAAAATTAAAACATTGTATTATTCCTGGTATTTTGGCAGGTACTGCTGCTCAATTCTTCCAATATTTATATATAGGAAGTCAAATATGGGTATCCCGATATAATGCAATTTATGGAAGTTTTGCTGCCATACCTATGTTCTTGTTATGGACACAAATAACATGGAGCATCTGCCTTTTTGGCGCAGAATTATCATATGTTTCACAAAACTTGAAGAATTTTTATTTCAATAATGAGATAAAAAATATAAGCAGAAGATACCACGACTTCCTTTGCATACTGATTATGTCATTGATATGCAAAAGATTTCAAACAGAAAAACCACCATATACAGCCGAAGATTTAAGCGACAGATATAAAATTCCGATAAAGCTTACTAACAAAATAATATATGAATTAGTAGATATTAATGTGCTCAAAGAAACTCCGGTAAATAATGACTCTGACCTTATGGCATATATACCGGCTATCGATATCAATATATTGAGTGTTGGAATGTTAATTAATAAGATCGACACAAAAGGTAGCGAAGATTTTAAAATTAAAATGAAAGAATCGGATAAAGCATGGGATACATTAAATGGCTTTAGAAAAGAGTACTACAAAGATACCGACAAAATACTTTTAAAAGATATATATTAAAACATAGAAGTAATATTTACAATAATTAATCCCTGTTAGAAACATGTTCTAACAGGGATTAATCGTATAATAGCATGTAATAAAAAACATACTATATTATGCAAATTTCATCATTCTACTCAAATATTTTCCTATTATATCAAACTCTAAGTTTACAATAGTTCCAATCTTAAAAGTATGGAAGTTGGTATGATCAAAAGTATATGGTATAATAGCAACTTGGAATGTATCATCTGTAGGATTACAAACAGTAAGACTTACACCATTCACTGTAACCGATCCTTTATCTACAGTGATATACCCTCTTTTGGCCATCTCTTTATCAAACTTATATTTAAATGTGAAATACCAACTACCTTGTGAGTCTTTAATATCAATACACTCAGCTGTTTGATCAACATGACCTTGAACAATATGACCATCAAGACGACCATTCATCATCATGCTTCTCTCAACATTTACCTTATCGCCAACAGCCAGCAAACCGATATTCGAGCGGTCGATAGTCTCTTTCATAGCTGTTACAGTGTATGTACCATCCTGTAAACTCACCACAGTAAGGCAAACACCATTGTGAGCTATACTCTGATCAATTTTCAATTCATCTACAAATGAACATTTTAGTGTAAGATGAAGATTTTCCTGTTCCTTCACTATTCTTACAACTTCTGCATATTCTTCTACTATACCTGAGAACATATTTAATAAATTATTAAGTTCATTATAAAATCTATTTAATAGAGAACAAAGATAAGAAATAAAAAGTGATATTTCATCGTATGATTGTTATCATCATATAAATAATAATAGATAGAAAAAATGGAAATAATATTGAACTATAAACAGTTTTTAAGAGCTGTAAATTTTTATTCAACAAATTTCCTTTAATTACTATTTAATTATTACCTTTGTAAACAAATAACTTACAATCTTACATAATTTGATAGCAATTATGGATAAATCAATAAATATTGGTAGTAAAATCAAGTCTATAAGAACATTAAAAGAGATAACATTCGAAGAACTTGTTGAACGTTCAGGAATTGATGCAGAGGAAGTTAAAAGAATTGAAGAGAATGAATATATGCCTTCTCTAGCTCCTCTAATTAAAATAGCTCGTGTACTAGGAGTAAGACTTGGCACATTTCTAGATGACCAGCAAGAATTGGGAGCTGTAGTAACTAGAGAAAGTGATAACAATAATGAAATTGATTTTTCAAATGGTGCTTCGGATTCTAAAAAACATATGTCATATCACTCCCTATCAAAATCAAAGGCGGGAAGACACATGGAATCATTTATTATTGATATTTTAAAAGAAGAAAATCAATCATATAGTGTCTCTTCGCACGAAGGAGAAGAATTTATATATGTTGTGGAGGGTGAAATTGAGGTTATTCATGGTAAAAACAGTTATCAATTGAAAAAAGGAGACAGCATTTACTATGACTCTATTGTTCCTCATCATGTCCATGGAAACAATGGTAGTGCTGCAAAAATTCTAGCTGTAGTTTATACACCAGCATAATTTATTATCATATTTCAAGTATATAATAATAAACTTGGTAAACTGATTCAATAAAAAAGGATGGAATTGTCAAATAGAACTCTTGGAGATTGGCTTGAACATTGGGCTTTAACAACTCCTGATAAAGAGTATATAGTATATTCAGATCGTGATCTACGCTTTACGTGGAAAGATTTTAATGAAAGAGTAGACAATGTTGCAAAAGGACTTTTAGCAATAGGTGTTGAAAGGGGTAAACATGTGGGTCTTTGGGCTCCCAATGTACCCGACTGGTTAACCTTTCTTTATGCATGTGCCAAAATTGGTGCAGTATGCGTAACTGTAAATACTAATTACAAACAAGCTGAGTTGGAGTATCTTTGCAAAAACTCGGATATGCATACACTATGTTTGGTAAATGGTGATAGAGGAAGTGATAACTATATCGACATGGTCTACACTATGTTACCTGAGCTTAGAACTTGTCAACGTGGATATCTGAAAAGCAAGAATTTCCCTGAGATGAAAAATGTAATATACATCGGACAGGAAAAATATAGAGGTATGTATAATACTTCCGAAATTTTAATGCTTGGAGATAACCTCGATGATCAACAACTAAAAGAGGCTAAAAGCAAGGTAAAGTGCCATGATACAGTTAACATGCAGTACACATCTGGAACTACAGGATTTCCTAAGGGTGTTATGCTTACTCACCATAATATAACAAACAATGGTTTCTTTACAGGTGAGCATATGAAATTCACAGCCGAGGATAAACTTTGCTGCTGTGTACCTCTTTTCCACTGCTTTGGAGTTGTACTTGCCACTATGAACTGTCTGACACATGGATGTACACAGGTTATGGTTGAAAAATTTGACCCTCTTCTTGTTCTTGCATCCATACATAAAGAGAGATGTACTGCGCTATATGGTGTACCTACTATGTTCATCGCCGAACTTAATCATCCTATGTTCAGCATGTTTGATATGTCGTCATTAAGAACCGGAATTATGGCAGGTGCTCTTTGTCCTATAGAGTTGATGAGAAGGGTTGAAAAAGAGATGTACATGAAGGTAACAAGTGTATATGGATTGACAGAAACTTCGCCTGGAATGACTGCTACCCGAATAGATGATCCTTTTGAAGTACGTTGTACTACTGTAGGAAGAAACTTTGAATTCTCTGAAATTATGGTTATCGACCCTGAAACCGGAGAAGAATGTCCTGTTGGTGTTCAAGGTGAGATGTGTAATCGTGGCTACAATAACATGAAAGGATATTATAAAAATCCTGAAGCTACATCCGAGACAATTGATAAAAATGGATTCCTTCACTCTGGTGATTTAGGAATAAAAGACCAAGATGGCAACTACCGAATAACAGGACGTATAAAAGATATGATTATTCGTGGTGGTGAAAATATTTACCCTCGTGAGATAGAAGAATTTTTATATAAGATAAAAGAGATAAAAGATGTTCAAGTAGCCGGTATTCCATCAAAAAGATATGGTGAACAGGTTGGAGCATTTATTATCAAACATGAGGGAACAGAACTTAATGAGATGGATATTCAAGAGTTCTGCAAAGGAAAAATTGCACACTATAAAGTGCCTAAATATATATTCTTCATTGATGAGTTCCCTATGACAGGAAGCGGTAAAATACAGAAGTTTAAATTAAAAGATTTAGGTGTTGAACTGTGTGCTAAACAAGGAATTGAAATAGTATAACTATTATTGGTTTGACTAAATAATTAAGCACAATTACTTTTAAAGGGCGTAAAAAAATAATGTTACTGATGGGCATATAACAAGCTTGATGGATTAACATTATTAATATTTGCTCTTACAATGGAATAAAGCTCGGTATTGAACCGAGCTTTTTCTATTTACACCTCAGTTTAAAATTGAACTGCATCCGTTAAATTTTTGCCTTATAGATTAATTAATAGAAGTAACCAATATTTAGACGTAAAATTTATATATTTTTATTAAATTTGACACCATACACTTTAATGAGAGTTATTAAAGTCGATAAATCTACTATAATAGAATAACATAAAGTTTAATATAATGATAACAAACAACAATTATTTAGCTTCCAAACCACGATATGAAATACTTGACGGATTGCGTGGTGTCGCAGCATTTTTAGTAGTTGCTTTTCACCTTTTTGAAACATATTCACAAGGCCCAGCTTACCAAATAATCAACCATGGATATTTAGCAGTAGACTTCTTTTTTCTACTTTCAGGTTTTGTAATTGGCTATGCCTACGATGATCGTTGGAATAAAATGAATACATGGCAATTTTTTAAACGTCGTCTAGTTCGTCTTCATCCAATGGTAATTATGGGAGGATTTATAGGTATGCTCCTATTTTATTTTGGTGCATCGTCCAATTTTACTTTAATTGAACAAACACCATGGTGGGTAGTAGTTATAATGTTTATATATGGCTGTACCATGATTCCTGCTTCAGCCAATATGGATATACGTGGATGGAGTGAGACATACCCTCTAAATGGGCCATGTTGGTCACTTATGTTAGAGTATATAGCAAACATTTTATACGCAGTGTTTATCCGTAAATTAGGGAAAATAACTCTTGGAATATTAGTTTTTTGCTTTGCCATACTTACAGTAAGCCTAACAATGGACATGAACCCATTTGGTGTTTTCCCAGAAGGAAATTTTGCACCATATACTGTGATTGGTGGTTGGGGAATAACTCCCGATCAACTATATGTAGGCTTTACACGTCTTCTTTTTCCTTTCTTTTGTGGACTATTGATATCCAGAATAGGTAAATTTATAAAAGTAAGATGTGGATTTTGGTGGTGTTCACTACTAATTATTATAATTCTTGCAATGCCACGTATTGGTGGTGTTAACCCAGAAAACTTTTGGATGAATGGGCTTTATGAAACAATTAGCATTCTTATTCTCTTCCCTATTATTGTATCTATGGGTGCCGGTAGTAAGATTACAAATCCAAAATCAATAGCTTTATGTAAATTCCTAGGCGAAATATCCTACCCTCTTTATATTACACACTACCCATTGGTTTACATGCAAATGTCATGGGTTGCCGCACATAAAGATGCATCGTTAGGACAGAATATTATGGTTTCTGTATCAGTATTTATACTTTCAATAGGTTTGGCTTATGCTGCCCTTAAACTATATGATGAGCCTGTTCGTGAATGGTTAAAACAACATTTCTTAATGGGTAAAAAAGAGATTAATAAATAAAAATAGACTATACTATTCATTTTAATATTCCTTGTTACAACTATTTGTAACAAGGAATATTTGTTTTGTATTAGCCTAGTATATTGATGTAGTAAACTAATATAGGCTTAAAACTTTGTCGAGTAAAATTGGTTAGAACTAAATAAACAAACTGTAAACTCTTTGTAATATACCTCAGTAAGTTTGAAAGAATAGTATATAGTATTAGGTAGTTAAAAGAAAAAGTGTTTACTTGAATCATAAAAAGAGAGATTATTCAAAGATAAAATTCATTGATCACAAACACTTTTTCAAATCAAGCTTTGGTTTATATAAACCAAAATATAAATCATATATTCCACGATGTGAAACAGGTATTTCGCAATGCGAAATAAATAATACATCATGTAAATCAATATAATTCTTTAGGAGTTTTCAAACTAATGTTTTAAAAATGCAAATGAAGTTATTAAGAGGTCTCGCCTCTTTTCCCTATCGAACGGAAATGATATTCAATAACTACAGATTATTTATCACAATATTTTACAAAGAAGCAGTTAATAAATTGAATACAGTAGATATTTATCGACATGATAGCTTTTATTGGAGCTTGTAACTTATGGGCATAAAAAAAGGGTCAACGCCTTGACCCAACCTTTGTTAACCTTAAATCTAATACTATGAAAAACACAATACAAATATAGATAGTTTTATTTAATCTGCA
This sequence comes from Bacteroidota bacterium, assembly GCA_023415545.1. GTDB lineage: Bacteria > Bacteroidota > Bacteroidia > Bacteroidales > Bacteroidaceae > Phocaeicola. The sequence goes on along the minus strand of JAEZKJ010000047.1, from coordinate 18,111 downwards.
ATAGACAGAACAAAAAAACCATATAAAGTAAACCATCTTTAACAATTTCTTGTTAATCATTTACCTTTTTATAGATAAATGATTAACAAGTTTACTTTTTTTAATAACTATGATCATCTTCTTCAATCTCAACCGAGGATATTTGTTTTTTATCCATAGTTCTCCATGCCAAGAATATGTAAATCAGTACAATGGGAATAAATAGTGATACATAAAACATTGTACGAAGAGTAAACTCACTAGAACTACTATTAGCTAAGGTGAGTGAATCCTGTATATCTACAGAAGAAGGATAATATGATGTATTATTGTAACCAACGGAAATAAGAAGGGATAGAACAGTTAAAACGGTTCCAATACCGGCATACCAAATACCATCTTTTGCTTTTTTAATAAAAGCACCACGTACTATTCCATATAAAACAGCCAATACACCAATCAAGAACATTAACAGCAAAATAGGCATTTCGATAAAGTTAAATAGATACTTATAAGGTTCCATATAAATATCTCCACTATTTGGATTAACAGCATAACCTGCTGACAAAAATATTTTGATAACAAAAGCAAGGAAGAATATTAAAAAAGCAATTGTATCAATTATTATATGTTTTCTACATGCTGAAACCAATTTATTATCATCTACATTATTAATTAAATATAGTGAACCTAGAACTCTTGAGAGGAAAAGCACTGCCAATCCAAGTACAACGTTCCAAGGATTAAATAGTGCATCAATACCATGCCAATTGTTGGTCCAACCACTTATAATAGGCATCAATTGATCACCAATATTCGATTTATCTACAAAGAAAGCTGAACCATTGAAGAAGGTAGCTACTGCACAACCCAATAAAAATGGTGAAACTATTCCATTTATTACTATAAAAGTTTGATATGTTCTCTTCCCTAAGAAATTACCTAATTTTGACTGATACTCGTATGACACAGCTTGAAGGACAAAAGTAAATAGTATAATCATCCAAAGCCAATAGGCACCACCAAAACTAGTGGAATAAAAAAGTGGAAAAGAGGCAAAAAATGCTCCTCCAAAAGTTACTAGAGTAGTAAATGTTAGTTCCCATTTACGACCAGTTGAATTTATCAGTAAAGTGCGTGATGGCTCATCATTAGCAACTGAAAAAAGCAATGAATTTGCACCTTGCACAAATAGTAAAAATACTAATAAAGCGCCCAACAAAGATACAAGTAGCCACCAATAGTGTTGTAGAAATATATAATCCATAATCAATCAGTTTATTAGTGTTATCTATTAAAATTCAGGTCCCTTTTTAATTGCCTTAACTAATATTCCAATCTCAGCAATAAGCAAAATGGTGAATATAGTTAGGAAAATATAGAAAGTTATCTGTACTGAACTTGTTTGAAGCCTTGATACTGAAGCTCCAACAGGTAGGAGATCTTGAATAGCCCAAGGTTGTCTACCTACCTCTGCTACAATCCATCCTGCTTGACTTGATATATATGCAAGAGGAATGGTCCACAATCCTATTACTTGCATCCATCTTTGTTTAGTAAAACTTTCTTTATAAAGGAACCAAAGAGCGACAATGAAAAATAGTATAAAATACATGCCAAGATATACCATTACTCTAAATGACCAATATACTAGATCTATTGGAGGAACTAAATCGGCTTCGTTTTTAATGAAACCATATCCAAAATATTTCACATTATCTTCAACTCTTTTTTCATATATTGAAGCTAAATCTTTATCACCTGCCTTATTAGCGATTCTAAATGAGTCAAGAGCAGCAATTGCAATCTTACCCTTCTTCATTTTCTCTTTAGCAGGTAAAGCTTTTTCTCCATCAGGTGTTATATAGTCTCCTTTTAGAATATTATTAATGCCTGGCACATATCCCTCGAAATCATGAGTAGCTAAGAAAGATAATAGTTTAGGAACTTTCAAATCACCCACAATTGAGAAGGGCACTCCATTACCACCATCATATAAACCTTCAGCAGCTGCAAGTTTCATAGGTTGATATTTTGCTATTTGAACTCCCGATGTGTCACCCGTTACTGCTGTAATTAATGAGGCAACTAATCCAAATATTGCTGCTATACGAATACTAGCCTTAGCAAAATCTACATTCCTTTTTTTGAGCAAATACCAACAACTAACACCAACAACAAAAACAGCTCCAACTATCCATGAACTGAGCACTGTATGGAAGAATTTTGTCACAGCAACAGGAGATAATGCTACATCAACAAAACTGTCCATCTCGTTTCTTACTGTTTCAGGGTTGAATTTCATTCCTACGGGATATTGCATCCATGCGTTTGCAACTAATATCCACCAAGCAGATAGTGTTGCTCCTACGCCAGTGAGCCATGTAGCGGCTAGATGCCATTTCTTACTAACTTTATTCCAACCAAAAAACATAATAGCAATGAATGTTGACTCCATGAAGAAAGCAAATATTCCTTCTATAGCTAATGGAGCTCCAAATATATCACCTACAAACCAAGAGTAATTACTCCAGTTGGTTCCGAATTCAAACTCAAGAATTAAGCCCGTAGCAACTCCAATGGCAAAATTTATACCGAAGAGTTTCATCCAAAATTTCACTGTTTTTTTCCAAAACTCATTGCCGGTATATACATATATGGACTCCATAATTCCAATAATCATAGCCAAGCCTAGAGTTAATGGAACAAATAACCAGTGATACATGGCCGTCATTGCAAACTGAGCACGTGACCAATCGATAAGTGATGTGTCTATTGTTTCAATCATAAACGTTAGATATTAAGTTATAAAGAACGATCAATTAATTCATTTCCAACAAATTCCTGTTTTTCTTCAGGAGTTTTGTCTCTTAAATATGGCTTAAAGAAGAACAATCTTAAAACAAAAAAAAGGATAAAGAGTTTAATTAATATTATAACCCATAACACTCTACCCCAACTCATATTCCTAAAGCCTTCATAGTAAAATTTATATATGTTTTTAATTAATCTCATATCACAAAATTAATACCTTGGAATTATAAAAATAGAATTTATCAATAAAAAGTCAAACTATATCTATGAATATAACAAACAAAACCATCTTTTTTGTTGAGTAAATAAAGTTTTTCTAGATTAGAATAAGATAAATTAAATAATAAATAGTGAAGTGAGTAGTAATAATTAATAAATAAAACAGTAAAATCAAATTCTCTTGATAAACAAGAAAGGGAATATAATCTAAACAATCAGGGTAATTAAAACAGAGGAAATACAACTTTAGATGAATTAATTTACTGTGAAAGATAAAAGCATAACAAAACATGGACTTTTTCTACATTGGCAGTAATTATAAATAATTACAAATGGCTATTGGATAACAGTTTCAGAAAAGGCTTGAAAGAGAATATTAAAACATAGGTAAGTAGATATTGACATTAAAAAAATTACTGGTTTTAATGAGGACAAACAATAATATAATTCTTACTAAAAACATATATATAGCACACTATATGCCAATAATACAGACTATTTTTTAAAATAATAAAGTAATATTATAAAGTTATTTGGTATAACTCAAACTCAAACATAATAAAGCAATTAAATATAATTTTAATCATATTTAAATCAACGATTAAATTAGTAATTGTACCATTTTATCGTATTTTAATATAAAAACTTGTTCAATTTATTTGTCATTTTAAAAAACTTCATTATCTTTGCGATAGATATAAAGAAGTTGTGAAACTTCAAATAGTTTAGTTAAGTCTAGTTTAGTTTTTGTGTTGTAGTGCTCCCCCTTTAGAGAAAGGACGGGGGCACTCATTTTTTATATACTCTATACAAGGGTTTCTTGAACGATCTTTTTCAGTTTAATTTTTCAAGCACTTCATCAGAAACAAATAAGTTTTCTTATAGAATTAAACTTTCCCTTGTTAAAATATTTAAATATAATTCACTTAACAGTATTTGTATTATTTTTATCAAATATTCATTTAAATATCATCTACTTTTTGTCACAAAGAATGAATAAATGGGAAAAATGAAAGGATTATCATCTTTGAGTTTCCTATCATTTTATAAATTAGAAATTGTGTAAACAAAAAACAGCTGTAGACTCTTATTTAGTCTACAGCTGTTATATGGAAATATTAAATTGTTTTTTGATATTACTTTCTAATTACAACTTCAACACTGAAATGATATTAAAAGTTTACTACCACCTCATCTCCATTATATTCTACATCCTTACTTTGGTTTAGCAAATTTATTTTGAATATGCGGTTCTCAATCATTCCTTTAAAACTACCTTTACGAGGTAAAATTGTAAGTGTGTGAGCCTTATCATTCCACTGGAAGGTAATAGTTGAATAATCTCCCTTTTCATAATTATAGTTATCGCCTTCATCTTCATATAGAGTGAAAATAGCGTCTTTACCAGGATAAACAGATATATTTAACTCTTTCCATGATTTTTCATTACTAAATTGTACATCAGGTCCAATAGGAATAATGCTTCCGGCACGAACGTATACCGGAGTAGCAAGAAGTGCATTTTCGGCTACTGACTCTTTAGTGACAACTTTTCCTCCCTTATATAGGATATTAGTATCCATCTCATACCAATCGTCACCCTTAGGAAGATATACATTGCGTAATTTTACAATACCATTGTCAACCTTCATGGAATCAGCAACAAATCCTATAGATTTTATAAAAGGAGCTATCAATAAAGATTTTCCAAACATATATTCATCAGCGATATCCCATGTTTTCTTATCAGAAACGTAATCCATCGCTAAAGCACGCATCATTGTTGAGTTATTATTTGATACATCCCATGATGTGCTATAAATATAAGGTAGGAATTTGTAACGCATCTTTATGGCAGCAGCTATACCATCGAATACAGGCTCACCTTTTTTTCCAAACTGATAAATTTCACGAGGAGCATCAGCACCATGACTACGCATCATTGGACAGAAAGCACCAAACTGCATCCATCTTACCATGAGTTCTTGGTAATCTTTATCATAAATCTTCTTTCTATAATTACTTAGGAAGAAACCACCAATATCGGTATTCCAGTTTGGATTAGCACATAAAGAGAAATTCAAACCTGCAGGGATCTGTTTACGTAGTGTCTCCCAAGATGCTTGAATGTCACCTGTCCATGTATTAGCACCTGTTCTCTGCTGTCCTGCAAAAGCTGAACGAGTTAAAATAAATACTCGCTTATCTTCATTAACTTTTCTCTGATTTTTATAAACACTTTCAACACTCATCAATGGATAAGCATTTCTTACTTTCCTCCATGATCCAAGATATGTTTGAAGATCGAAATCTTTCTCGGTACCGAAGTGATCAGGTTCTGTAGAGTCCATCCACCAGCCATCTACTCCAGTTGAGAAAATACCTTGATTAAGATATTTCCAATATATATCTCGAGCTGCAGGATTATAGGCATCGTACACCTTCACCCCCGATGGGTAATCCATAATTGGAGGCCATACCTCTGAAATACCACTTTCAGGCCATGTACGTATATTCCAAAGGGCACCAATCTTTTCAAGTTCACGAAATGGTTTAGTCATAGGGCCAAACGATGACCAGATGGAAATAATAATATGTGCATTTAGGTTATGAATATCATTAACCATCTTTTTAGGTTTATTGTAATCATAATTCATAAACTCCATTGCATTCCAAAGATAATTATTACCCCAATATTGCCAATCCTGTATAATACCATCCAAAGGAACTCCTAATTCACGATATTTTTTTACAACACCTACAATCTCTTCTTGAGATTTATATCTCTCTTTGCTCTGCCAGAAACCGTATGTCCACAAAGGCAACATAGGTACTTTTCCTGAAATGTGACGCATATTAGCAATTACACCATCAGCATTTTCACCGGTCATGAAATAATAATCTACCCCACTACCAATCTCCGACTTGAATGAAGTTCCTTGAGCATTATCAGTGAATGTTGTTGGTGAAGGATTATCCCAATAAAGACCATAACCTTTTACAGATATTATGAATGGAATAAAATCTTCTTGGTTTGATTGAACCATATATTTAGTAATGCCACGTTGTGACATCTTGCCCGATTGTGTCTGTCCTAAACCATATATAGCCTCATCTTTATCAAGAGTAAATGATTGAGCAACCTCATTTAACTCTTTTCCAGGTATAATGGAGGGTACACCATTATCTTTTAATAAAAGTTTTCCTTTTGCAGACGAATATGTTATAGCACCTGTTTTTAAATTTAAAGAAGCTGATAATTCGGAACTTTTTAGCAATAAATTATTGCCTTGTTTCTTAGTAGTAAACTTAACTTTTTCAGGTGAAGCAATTACAACCAGACTGGAATCATTTGTAATTTTTCCTTTTAATGTTTTTACTACATGAATAATACTTGGAGTGTAAAATTGTAATTCTGTCTCTATTGAGCCATCATTTGTTGTAGCTTTTACTCCTTTTTCCGTAACAGAAAACGATTGTGCCATGAGTGTACAATTAAACATCATCATGGACAGAAAGGCCAGTGCGTTTTTTTTCATTGTAGAAATAAGATTAAAGTATTTTAGTATATGTTTGTTTGTATATGTTATCACATTTATCAATATTTGTATCTGTAATAACTATTCAAATATTAGTTTTGTAAATATATAAAAAGAGAAGTAGATATTATAATATTTAATATATAATCGTTATATAATCATCGTTATTTAATGGCAACAAATAAAATAGATAAATCAACTACATATCGTTTTCGACCAGATATGTTTACTTTAATTGTTACCTCAATTGTATTACTTATATTGATTACTATCGCAGGGGTTACTTTTGTTAATGAAACTAATGCTTTTTTCTGCGTAATGACTATAATAACGATTATAGTTGCATTAACTATTTCACAATGTTTTGTTTCAATATCAATAGGTGAAGGTTTCGTTAAAATAAACAAGGTTTATGGTTCTGTCTTAATTGATGATATTGAAGATATCACAATTATAAATAAAAAAGAGGTTACCATGAGTATTCGTAAATTTGGTAATGGAGGTTTTATGGGATTCTGGGGAAACTTTTACTCTTTTAAATTAGGTAATTTCATAGTTTGGGCTATCAACCTTAATCAACTGGTGTTGATTAAAACAAAAGATGGGCGAAAGATAATCACAAACTATCCATACGAATTGCTAGAAAATAAATAAAATAGCTTATATAAATATTAGTCTATGTGATCATAATATTTTGACAATACTTCAAATAATTACGATTAACAGACTCTTTGAGAAGTTACTTATATTATATACCATGAATAATTATTAATAAATCATAGTATTGTAACATTCTCTTTTTCTTTGCTAAAATATCTGTTCAGATATATTGAATAGGGGGTATCCATGCTTCTTGCACCTTGTGGACATAACTTAATACAAGCACAACATTTAATACATTTTTCATAATCAGTGTTGCACTCATCACCTTTTACAATAGCTTTTGTAGGACAATTAATATGACAAATAGCACAGTTATTACATAGCTTCTCATCGGTAGATGGCCCTTGAGGAAATGGTATTCCATTGATTTTGGCTTGCTTAATGTCAGAAAAAAAAGCAATCATATCTTCATCTGATTGTTCAGGTAAAGAAATATCTTTTGTATTTACTGCTTGCAACTGCTCAAAGCTTTGAACAGAAGAAATTTTGCCTAATACTTTTTCTCCAAAGCTTTTAGCAAAAGATAAATCATCTTTATTAGGTCTAGCTGAAGCAATTGGATATTTTGCATTGCTATATGAATGTTCACCAATAAATCCTGCTGCAGCAATAACTTTACATCCCCTTTCTGTAACAAAAGAATCAAGTTGAGTCAAAGCATTTTCAAAAGCTCTGTTACCGTACACGACGACAGTTATAGCCAAAACACCCTCTGCTTTTAAACTACTTAATCTCTGCATTGCTAATGGTGCAACAAAGCCACCATATACCGGAAATGAAAAAATAGCAATAGTATCTTTAGGAATATCTATAGTGTCAACATTATCTATCAATGTAAGATCCAATAATTCAAGTGATGTACCTTTAATACCTTGAGCTATAGCCTCACCCACTCTATATGATGTACGGGTTGGAGAAAAGGTGATTAACATAACTTTTCTATTCTTCATCGTATCAGTTATCTTAAAAAATTAAATATTGATATTTAAATAATTGATAAAGATAAAGATTTCAACAATACCAGACAATTTAAATATTTACATCAATTAATCTTAATACTTTCTTGAAAAGATAACCTACAATGAAACATAGAGGAATTCCGATTATCAACAATAGTAAAAAACGTTGGAATGGAGAGACATTAATTGTTTCAACAAAATATGTACATCCTACAACTACTGCCGGATGGATCATATAAAATGAATAGGTCTGTTTCGACAACCAATCGATTAATGAAGACTTTCTATTGAAATATTTTTTCGAAAAGACTAATAATATATAACAAATGGCTACACACATCACAGGTTCCCATAATGCATATATTAATGCAAATCTATTCAGACCACCATTTACAAGATTCAAATTCGGACAATCTTTAAGTGATAAAAGAAATAGAGGCATAATTAAAAACAGAATTGCAGATAACCAGATATATCCATTTATAATTTTTAATCCATCTAACCAATTATTTCTATAAGCTACTATACCTAAAAAATACATACTTATATATAGTGGGAAATATCCTAGAGTTAGTCCCATTATACCAATATTTGTAGGGGCAAAAAGACGAACTTCAAAAGCCCATAATCCCATAAGTAAAATAAAAATAATAATAGGTAATATTTTAGGGAATCTCCATGGGATAGTTATTCTTGAGTTTATAACTCGGTAAAGTACATAAAATAACTCAAAAAATATAAGCGTGAAAACAAACCACATAGGACCTAAGCCTATTTCATATTTTGCCCCATATATAAAATTACAGAGTAACGGGTTTATGATAAAAGAATAAATCAATAAAGGAATTACCAGACGATTAATTCTATCCTTAATATAAAGAAAACACCCTTTTTTATCATATGAAGCAGGCATTAAATATGCCGAGATAAAGAAGAAAAGACTCATAAAATATGATTGATCAACAGCCATATTTATCGATAGCAAACCTTCAACATTACTGCTTACCAACTCTTTTGCCCTGTAATACCAACTTCCAGAGGCACCAAAAGCAATAGCTGAATGATGATAAAAAACAACAATTGTTAGATATACTCTTAGTAAATCAATATAATATAGGTGAGGTTTTGTTAAGTTTAGTGTCATAGCGTTTAATTTTTTGTTGTAAAAGTATAAGTTATAATTTCATGATACTAAAAGATGTGACGTATTACATCAATTATGTGACGAATAATTTCAATTACAAAATTTTATCATTCAAATATTTACGAAACATTTAATAAATCGATAAACATTATGGTATCATTATTTGTTATATATATAAATGGTAGAACTTAATAGAATACATTATGGAAAATAATAGCATACCTAAAGACGAAAAACTTATTCATGAAGATATTGATGAAAAAGAAAAAGAATCAACAGAAAAAACTGCTACAGATGATGATAAATCAGTGAATAAAAAGAGTGGAGCAGAGTTGAACAAGAGCAAAAAAGGCCATGTTGTAGATCTAAATTCTAAAATTAGAAAAACTGAAGAAAGAATAGAAAAATTAAATGAGTCTATTGCAGGCGATGGTATTTTTGATTACTAGTTCACATTTGTTTTTTATGTATATAGCAGGAGGTGTTTTAATGGATCGTAACATTAAAGCACCTCCATTTTTTTATAATAAACGATAATTGAAATTCACATTAACCAATTAATAAAACAGAGTTAGTCCTGTAGATATGGATTTAAACTTAGGAGCATAGTCTGTATCAAGAACATTGTTTGGTGAATATTTAAAATATAATCCAATAGACTTAAACCTTAAGTTTGCCATCAAATCAACTGTTATAGGAGATTGATGAATGTTGCTATCAGTCTCTTTCACCTTTACCCCATTTTCTTTATATCTTGTTTTAATACTAGCATGAGTATTAATATTAATTACAGGACCAACACTTAAGTATATTTTATCATATATATGTTGAGTATATGTAAGAGGAACTGTCAGACTGAATACTTTAATACGAGAAAATTGAATATCTGCTTTTTCTGGATAATCACCTATAACGATGTTTCCATTATCTTTTATAAACCTGTTTCTAGAAGTCATTCTCCAATTTTTCCAATTAAGACCAAATCCCATTGATAACATATTTCCATTTCTCCAAGGACTATACTCCCATGAAATTATATTATCAAACATAAATTCAAAAGATGAACCCATATCTACATTTAACCCTTCAGCACAGTCAACAGCATTAACCAAACCTAAACCAAAAGAGCTTAAATTGATTGATTTTTTATTATAAGATATACAATTATCTTTTTTATTTTTTACAAAAGGGATTTTAAAGTTCCAATCATCTACACTCTCTTTGGATAGAAAAAATGCATCTTCATCAGTAATCATCTCTGTTTTAAAGAGACTATTAGGATTATTTTCATTTCCAACTACTTCCACGGATAACATTGAGTTGTTTTGGATTACAGTCACTCTTTCTGGGCCGTTAATTACAATTGTTGTGTCTTTGTCATCAATAAACTCTTTAGCTGATGCAAAAAGAGGTAGAGAAACTGCCACTATTAAAAATATCTTTTTCATAAGTATGTTATTTAAATAATTTTTTTAATTCTTTTAAAGTTGTATTACCTTCCATATATACTATGGTTACCTCCGGTTCAAGATTCTTTCGAAGATGATTGTTTCTAAAGAATATATATCGGTTCTTACCATCTTTTTTATCTAATTGATAGAAACCAAAGTATAAGTTTCCTCCTATTCTTCCCGTCTCTTTTTCAATTGCATCTTTAGTATCGATTTCTACCAAAACTTCAATATCTTTAACCTCTTCAGCGATATTTTTAAGGATAAGACTTCTGAAGAGAGATAAGTTATACTCTTTGAGTACTTTTCCTTTAACCATTACCTCAACAGCTTGACGATTATTCCTATAACGGCTACCAAAGAGTTGATTAATTTTAAGACCTTCTTGAGCACTAACACTCAGAACAAGAATCACAAGCAACGTAAATATTAAAATCCTTTTAATCATATTGTTATTCGTTCGTGTCATAATTATTATTACTAATGGTAGAGAAAATATCATTTAACTGATTGTCTATAGTTCCTTTACTCTCTTCCAAATCTAAAGATTGAAGTGATTGTTTCATTTGCATCATAACCAAATTAGGATTAGTTATTTTCTCACCACCTACATAAGCTACACATACATTTTGATTATAGTCAACTATTTTCCATCCAACAGATGTAAAAATGCATCCAATAACAGCAGCAGCAATCCATCTGTTTCTATTTATAGAGAAAATTTTCTTTCTACTCTTTCCACTTCTCTCTTCATGAATTTTCTTGCCAACTGCAGCGAAACCCATTACTGCTTTTATTTCATTAAATCGAATATCGTTTGCTTGAGGAGTAGCTAAAAATCTTAAAAGCAATCTCTCTTCATCTTCAGAAGTATCTGCCTCAAAATATCTCTCTATTATATCATCCCAATCCTCTTGTGAGAGATTGAATAACTTATCTTCATTAATATCGTGAATCATAACTATTCTGATTTACATAACATTCTCTAATTGTTTTTCTCGCTCTAGATAATTGCATCCTCACTGCCGCAGGTTGCATATTCATCTGTTTTGAAAGTTCATCAACACTCATATCTTCAAACTCTTTTTTATAAAAAATCTCCTTTTGAAGAGGAGATAGTTCTCTCTCAATTATATTTTTTACTTGCATAAACCTCTCCTTTCTCTCCATTGCTACATCTACTGGTTCAGTTGTTACAGCATCCCTCCAATCTTCTATTTCAACAGTATCCAGATGCCGTTTTCGCAACATATCTATACATAAATTTTTGAGCGTAGTAACAGTAAGAGCTTCAGCCTCTTCATTAGTCTTTATATCATCACGCCTGGGCCAAAGTCTACAAAAAGCTTCCTGTATAGCATCATTTGCATCATCCTCATTAGGAAGAAAATGCGAAGCCAGTCGCAGGAATCCTCTTCTAAACTCAGTAAATGTATAAATCAATGTTTTATCACTCATGTTTGGATTAACCTTTTATCTTTTATAACTATAAACGTAGCTGATTATGAAACGTAACATAAAAGTAGAACTTTTTTTAATTTTAATTTAAATTAGTTTTAATACTATACCAAAACAGCCTTATTTAATCAATAAAAGAGTATAAAAAGGCTTATTTTTTAAATTTCCCACAAAAGTCAGACTATATATATTCAGGGGCAAATCAATAAGGGTATTATATAAATAGAGAGTTCTAACTATAGATTTTATGGAATAAACCACAAAAGTTAGACTATATATTTTCAGGAGCATACAAGAGGGAGATTATATAAATAAAGAGTACTTTGTAAAGAATTTATGGAATAAGCCAAAAAGCTAAACGATAAACAATCGAGAGCAGATCAATAAGGAGATTATAAATAATTAGTCCTCGCTGGATAATTTATGGAATAAGCTCAAAAATTAGACTAAAAGTGTTCGGAAGTACATAAAAAAGCACTCTATATACAAATAATCCTTGCAAGAATTAGCTCTAGCAAGGAATATTAATATAAATATAATTTTTAGGTAACTATCAACATAGCAAAAAACTATTATAGAAATGTCTATTTGAAAGAGGCAAATAGTTGTGAGTTTATGGCTTTGTGCCAAACATATGAAGCTGGAAAAATATTTAAATTTTCTTTCTTAAGTACTTTATGGGTTATCTCATGTTTTTGCTCTCCTAATACAAAAAATATTGTATTACATGCTTTAATCATCATGTCACCTGTCATACCAACTCGAAGAGTATTATCATAAGGATTTAGCATAACATCATATAGATTTTCCGAATTAAGAAATTTCATCTCATTAGGAAAAATAGATGAAGTATGACCATCATTACCAATACCTAATAGGACAAAATCAAACTGAGGCACACCATATTCCTGTTTTACTTTACTTTTCACAAGTGATGAATAAGTAATGGCACTCTCTTTAGGATTAATTTCACCATAAATTCTATAATAATTATTAGGTGATATATCAACCTTACTAAGCAACAAATCGTAAGCATGCTTAAAGTTACTATTATCATTTGTGGGTGGAACACATCTTTCATCAACCCAAAAGAAACATATTTTTTCCCAATCAGTATAACAATGATAACTCTCTTCCCACTCCTTAAAAAGAGTACATGGTGTACTTCCACCCGATAGAGCAATATTAATTGGCCCATTTTTACAATCCATATAGCTCAAAATAGTAGTTATAACGGCTTGAGCAGCATCTCTTTCTGAAAGAAAATAGTTTTCTGTCATAGTTCACAATATAGGTTACAATTAGTTAGATTTTTACAAGGATTAGTCCACTCTGCTCCAACTCTTTCTATTAACTCATCAGCCTCTTTTGGCCCCCAAGTACCAGCCGGATAACCATATAAAGGAGTATCAGGATGTTTATCCCAATAGTGTAAAATTTTATCAAACATTTCCCAACTCTGCTCAACAGCATCCTGACGAGTAAAAAGAGTAGGATCACCAACAAGGCAATCCTCAATTAAGCGAACATAAGCATCGCCGGTATCATATCTATTTTTACCATAGCTGAACTCCATATCCATGGTTTCAAGATAAAAACCTGAGCCTGGACTTTTCATTGCTATACGTTGTACAACACCCTCATTGGGTTGAATACGTAAAACAAGCTCCTCAGCCGATTTTTTATCCTCTTTAATATTGAACATTTTTAAAGGAGCAGGTTTAAAATGAACCACTATTTCAGTAACTTTAGTCGGCATATATTTGCCTGTCCGTATAAAGAAAGGAACACCCTCCCATCTCCAATTATCAATATACAGACACATAGCTATATAAGTTTCAGTACGCGAATCCGGATCAATACCTTTCTCGTTACGATAACCTACATGCGTTTCACTATTGATGTACTGCCCTCTAATAACATTATTATGAATAAATGTGTCCGAAAAGTCAACAATGGATTGATAAACCTTTATAACTTCGTTACGAAAACTATTTTTATCAAAACGAGCAGGAGGTTCCATAGCCGTCAAAGCAAGAAGTTGCATAAGATGATTTTGAACCATATCCCGAAGTGCCCCTGCTTTATCATAATATCCACCTCTATTCTCAACGCCCATATTCTCAACGGCAGTAATCTCTACATAATCTATATAATTCCTATTCCAAATTGGTTCATATATTGAACCACCAAAACGAGTTACCAATATATTTTGAACAGTCTCCTTTCCTAAAAAATGATCTATTCTATATATGTCTTCCTCTTTAAAATATTTGGAATATATAGAGTTAAGCTTCTTAGCTGATTTAAGATCGCAACCAAAAGGTTTTTCTACAATAATACGCTTATGACCTTTCTTTTTTAATATCCCACTTTTGTACAAGCATACAGGAATTGTTTCATATAAAGAGGGAGGAGTAGCAAGATAAAACAAAATATTCCCCGGATTATCATATATTGTAGATAGAGAATTTATCTTTCCGTCAAGCAATGAATATGAATCACAATCCGATGGATCAATAGGTTGATAATAGATAATTTTTAGAAAATCATCTATACATTTCTTCTCCTCAACAGTAACCGTCGACGATTTATTTAACGTATCACGTAAATAATCTCTATATGAATCATCATCGAAAAGAGTTCTAGCCGTACCAATAATAGCAAAACTATGAGGAAATCTATTCTCGTTGAAAATCTTTAAAAGAGAAGGCATCAGTTTCCTCTTTGTCAAATCACCGGAGGCACCGAATATAATCAGGAAAAGAGATTTAGGCATATTCATGGTTATAAATCTTCATCATTGTCCGACCAGTTTTCATGGAAAAAATCTCCTCTGGGACTATCTACTCTTTCAAAAGTATGAGCTCCAAAGAAATCTCTCATTGCCTGTATCATATTAGCATTTGAATTTTTGGTAACCAGCCCAAGAAAATAGTTCAATGATGCCGACATAACAGGAACAGGAATACCCTCTTTCAACATATATGAGACGCTTTTTTTCCAGTTAGGAAGAGCATTCTTTATAGCCAAACTGAAACTCTCATCAAGTAAAATATTCTGTATATATGGAGTCTCTTTATAAACTCTAGCTATTTCATTAAGAAATGACGAACGGATAATACATCCTGCTCTCCAAATCAAAGAGATTGTGGCATAATCAAGATTCCATCTATATTCATCACTTGCTGAGTGCAATAATGAAAATCCTTGTGAATATCCAACAACTCTTGCAGCATAAAGTGACTCCTCAAGCATCGTAATCAGTTCTTTTGAATTATAGACCGGAGTATGTACATTAAAAAGATAGTTATTATGCATAACGCTTCTCAACTCTTTATTTGCAGCCAAATCACGAGCATACACAGCAGAAGTGATTATATCTAGAGGAACATCCATCTCAAGAGCATCAATAGCACTCCATTTTCCTGTACCTTTCTGTCCTGATGTATCAAGGATCATATCGATAACATATCTACCCGAATAATCTTTATGTTTAAGGATCTTTGAAGTTATCTGCACAAGATAACTATGCAATCTACCTTTATTCCATTTTTTAAAGATATCCGATATCTGTTCATTATCATAATCAAGTAGATATTTCAAGGCATAATATACCTCAGCAATTAACTGCATGTCACCATACTCTATACCATTGTGAACCATCTTTACATAATGACCTGAACCACCCGGACCTATCCATTCACAACAAGGCGAGCCATCTTCAGCTCGAGCTGCAATCGATCTAAGTATAGGTTTAATAATTGGCCAAGCCAAAATGTCACCACCAGGCATTATCGATGCACCATTTAGAGCTCCCTCTTCTCCACCTGAAACACCACATCCTACAAATGATATATTTTTGTCATACAAATATTTTACACGTCTCTCTGTATCTTTATAAAATGAGTTACCGCCATCAATAATAATGTCACCTTTGTCAAGCATAGGCAAAAGAGTCTCAATAATATCATCAACAGGAGTACCAGCCTTCACCATTAGGAATATTACCCTAGGCGATTTTAGTTGTGCTATTAAAGAATCCAATTCAGCATATCCTAAAATAGATGTGCCTTTTGCTTTTGTAGTTATAAACTCCGTCAGTTTATCGTGAGGTCCGAATGAATGTCTATTCCAAACCCCAACCTTCCATCCGTTACGGTCCATATTCAGAGCTAAGTTCTGCCCCATAACACCTAGTCCTAATAGTGCAATATCTAATTTTTCCATAGAATAAGTAATTTCATTTATAACACTATGGTTGATATTTTAGTTTAGATTTATAACTTTGGTTTTTAATTAAAATTCGATAAAATAAAAAGATGAAAAACATTCGTATAGCTCTATTGCCACGTATTATTATTGCGATTATTTTGGGTATAGTTTTTGGAAACATATTTTCGGATAATATTACACGACTCTTTGTAACATTCAACTCCCTATTCAGTCAAATTCTAGGATTTATTATACCGCTCATAATAGTTGGATTAGTTACACCTGCTATAGCAGATATAGGAAAAGAGGCCGGAAAGATGTTGGTTGTCACAACCATTCTTGCATATACAATGACTTTGATTTCAGGTTTTATTTCATACGCAACAGCCGATACTTTTTTCCCATCTATAATAACACACAACATATCGATGGAAAATATCAGTGAGACAAATAGTTTAACTCCATATTTCTCCCTCACTATTCCCCCAATAATGGATGTTATGAGTTCACTAGTTCTATCATTCATGGTTGGAATAGGATTAGCTTATTTGAACACAAACTATTTAAAGAACATCTTTTATGATTTCAAAGAGATTATTATAAAGACATTACAAAAGGTTATAATACCTCTTCTACCAATCTATATATTTGGTATATTTCTTAACATGACACATTCAGGAGAGGTTTTCAATATTCTAACTCTATTTATAAAGATAATTGGAATAATATTTTTGCTTCACATATTTATACTTCTGTTGCAATATTCCATTGCGGGATATATAGTGAAGAGAAATCCGATAAAACTTTTAGCAAAGATGCTTCCTGCCTACTTTACGGCACTTGGCACACAATCGTCGGCAGCTACAATACCTGTTACACTAAAACAGACAATAAAGAATGGAGTAGATGAAGATATAGCCGGATTTGTAATTCCACTTTGTGCCACAATACATCTTTCAGGCAGTACTTTAAAGATTGTTGCCTGTGCACTTGCACTGATGATAATGCAAGGTATACATTATGATTTTCCTATGATTGCAGGATTTATATGTATGTTGGGTATAGTAATGGTGGCAGCCCCGGGAGTACCTGGAGGAGCAATTATGGCATCACTGGGCGTTTTGGCATCTATGTTACATTTTGGTGAGAATGAACAAGCTTTAATGATTGCACTATATATTGCGATGGATAGTTTCGGTACAGCTTGTAATGTTACAGGTGATGGCACGCTAGCCTTGATAATAGATAAATTCTTCCGCAAGCAGAATGTAAAACTTACGGAAGAATGTGTGCAATAGATTTAAAATATTTGTATCAATAATAATCCAACAAGAATAGATACTACTGTTGCCACTATACCCGGCATCATGAATGAGTGATTTAGAACCCATTTCCCTATTCTTGTCGTACCAGTACGATCAAAGTTTATTGCTGCTACAACTGTTGGATAATTTGGTATGAAGAAATAACCATTAACAGCAGGGAATAGAGCAATAAGCATATATGGAGAGATGCCAAGAGCTACACCTAATGGTACGATAGCTCTAACAGTAGCTGCCTGGCTATAAAGAAGAATTGACATAACAAATAGAGCCAATCCAAAGAGCCAAGGCATTGATTGTACCACATCTTTAATCGACAAAGTTAATTCTGTGATATTACCATTAATA
>JAEZKJ010000112.1 GCA_023415545.1 Bacteroidota bacterium | reverse complement strand
CTATATATCAAAAAGTTTATAATCAAGAATTGACCGATGATAATCCTTTTTACGATCAGAAAATAATGTTGAATTACGATAGACAGATACGCCTATCAAAAATGATGTCTCTTTTTGCATTTATTGCTATAGTGATATCTATGCTGGGGATAATTGCAATGAGTACATATTATATTCAACAAAGAGATCAAGAGATCGCTGTACGAAAAGTTTTTGGAAGTAGCAATAAAGAGATATTAATAAAACTGATACGAACATTTATGATATATGTCCTAATAGCTTTTATTATAGCGATTCCAATAATATACTACTTCATGAGCAACTGGCTATCAGAATATAACTATCGCATTAGTTTAAGTTGGTGGATTTATGCAGCATCAGGAATATTCTGTTTAATAATATCATTCTGTGCCGTCTTCTTCCAAAGTTACAAAGCAGCAAACAGCAATCCTGTTGACAGCATAAAGAATAATTAATGTAAATCTTTTAGACACATCTGTCCAATAATTAGACACTTTTAAAACAGCTTCAGAAGCACATATCGTTGTAAATCAATATATTACAATTGTGGCACAGCTTTTGAATTATATTATAAGAACAATTAAAATTAAAATAATAAGATTTCCATGAAACTAATAGCGACCAATCATAAATGCACTATAATAATTGCAATTATGGTAAATATAAGTTTTAATTCATCTCTTTTTGCACAAATAGATTCTATCAATTCAAACAGAGTTGAAAATAATAATAGTGTAAAATATTGGAGCATGGATGAATGTATGCTTTATGGAATTAAGCATAGCACTTCGGTTAAGAAAAAAGAGTTCGAATTATCAACAACAAAAATGGATAAAGTCGCTGCTATTACAGCTTTCCTTCCAAATGTAAATGCGTCAATCAGTGGAGGATGGAATTGGGGACGAAATATTGACCCAAATACCAATACCTATAGTAATTTGACAACATTCAATAATAATTACGATATCTCTGCCTCGATGACTCTTTTCGACGGAGGTCAACTATACAATCAATTAAGGCTAGCACGAATAGCAAATAAACAAGGTTACAATGAAGTTCAACGAGCTCACGATGAAAAGGCTATAGAGGTAATGCAAGCATATATTGATGTTGTATATTATCAAGAGTATAAGCGTATAGCTAAGAAGAAACTAAGTGAATCTTTACTCACTCTTAAAAAAACAGAATCTCAGTTCGAATTAGGTATTAAGGGGAAATTAGATGTTGCTCAAGTTAAAGCACAAGTAGCAGAAGACGATTATAATGTTATACATCAAGATAATTTATTCAAATCGGCTATGCTAAAGTTGAAGAGTGTCATGAATTGTCCTATAACTGATTCAATATTAGTAGATACTATTAAATTTTCGATCATTCCAGAAATAGATTTAAATCAATCCGAAGATATTTATAATAGAGCTTCTATTGCAAACCCACAAGCTATTGCGGCAAAACTGAATGAGAAAAATTATAAAATGCAATATAATATTAGCAAAGGAAGATTTATTCCCACTATAACTTTATCAGGAGGTATATCAACAAATTATAATCGTGAATTATCGGGTGAAAATAATAGTGAGTCATTCAAATATCAGTTTAACAATAAAATGGGTAAAGGAGTTATGGCAACACTGTCTATTCCAATTTTTAACAATCTAAACAACTTAAGTTCAATGCGACGAGCAAGGAATTTATGGAAAATAGCTCAAGTTGATAAAGAGGAGAATTTGAAGAATTTACGTATAAATATTGAACAAGCAGTAATGGATTGCAATGGATATGCAAAAGAGATTATTCAGATGGTTGACAAAGTTCAATCCGATTCACTGGCATACCAAGCTGCAAAAAGAAAATATGAAGAGGGATTGCTTAATGCTATCGACTTGCAAACTTCATCAAATACTCTTCTAAATTCACAAGTAACATTACTTCAAAAAAGATTGCTTTATACAATAAAGAAGAGACTGGTAGAATATTACAAAAATAACACTTTTATATACGAATAAATAAATTCAGATCATGGATATTAAATTAGAGAAGAAGAAAGGTATTACTCGTAAACATATTCCATATATAACGGGTGGAGTGATAATTTTAGCACTTATTGGTTGGTTAACTTTTAGCAATTTTACTAATACTTTGAAAGTTGACAAACGTGGATTAAACATTGGTGAAGTAAAGAAATCACAGTTTGATGACTTTGTTAGAGTTGACGCACAGGTGCAGCCAATAAGCATTGTACAGTTAAGTCCTGAAGAGGGTGGTATAGTGATTGAGAAAGTAGTTGAGGAGGGAGCACATGTAAAAAAAGGTGATGTTATAGTAAGACTTAACAACTCGAACTTAAACCTTGAAATACTTAACGCTCAATCTGAACTTGCAGAAAAAGAGAATGCTCTTCGTAATACTAGGATCAGTATGGAACAGGATAAATTGAATAATAAAAATGAGCTTCTTCAATTAGATCTTGAAGTATCAAGGAAAAAACGTGCTTTTACTCAACAAGAGAGGTTATATAAAGAGCAACTAAATAGTAAAGAGGATTATATTCAAGCAAAAGAGGATTACAATCTTGCCTTGAAAAAGCATGAGTTGATAAATCAACGCCTTCATAATGATAGCATTTTCCGAGAACTTGAGGTTGACCAGATGGAGGATAATCTTTATAAAATGAATCAAAGTATGGTTCTTATAAATCAGCGTAAAGATCATCTTAATATTTGCAGTCCAATAACCGGTGAATTGGGCCTTTTGGATGTTGAACTTGGACAAAACTTAGGAACAGGGCAAAAAATAGGACAGATTAATGACTTGAGTAGTTTTAAAGTAGTTGCTTCTATCGATGAACACTATATTGATAGAGTGCACTCAGGCTTGGTAGCAACTTTTGAACGTGGTGGGAAAAGCTACGGACTAAAAGTGCGTAAAGTATTTCCTGATGTAAGAGAGGGGAAATTTAGGACAGACTTTGTTTTTACAGGTGAGAAACCAGATAATATTAGAACAGGACAGACTTATTATGTTAACTTACAACTTGGACAATCATTACAAGCTATTCTTATTCCAAAAGGAACATTTTTTCAAGTTACCGGCGGAAACTGGATTTTCGTTCTTGATAAAGATGGCAAAAAAGCATACAGACGAAATATTCGTATAGGCCGTCAAAACCCTCAATATTATGAGGTGCTAGAGGGATTGGAACCTGGTGAAAAAGTTATTGTAAGTGGATATGAGGCTTATAAAGACAATGAAATTTTAGTATTGAATTAAAATCCATAAAACCCTGTAATAGAATAAATAAGAGAAAAAAATAGTATGAAAAACCTGTTTAATATAAAATCATATTTCAAGTTCTTAAGCCGTAATAAAGCATACACAGCAATCGACGTTTTCGGGCTTAGCATAAGCATAATGTTTGTCATTATTATTGGCGTTTACTATCTGCAAGAGAAAAGTATTGACCAATATCATTCCAAAGGCGATCGTATATACACATTAGGGCTCAAATGGGGAAACGGTTCTACACTTACCGGAGGACATTGGAATTTACAATCGAAATTAAAGGACAGATATCCTGAAATTGAAAATACATGTGCTGTAAATATAATGGATTGGAAATTAACAAATGATCAAGGAGAGAATGTTAATACTGTATTCATGCTTACAGACCCATCATTTTATGAAATATTCGACTTCCCATTAATTCGTGGAGATAGGAAAACTGCACTCGACTCACCCAACAAATGTGTGATTTCAGAAAAACTAGCAAAAGAACTATTTGGCAACTCCGATCCGATTGGTAAATCTATAGAATTCAAAGATTCACTCACGCTTACCATAAGTGCTATTATGGGAGCTATGGAAAATACTTCTTTAGTAAATTCTCAAAAAAAGAGTGCTGAGATGATTGTTAATTTCGACATCATGAAGTATATAAATCCTTACCAATCTAAGGAGAGCATAAAGATGGAAAATGCAACAGGCACTGAAATATTCCTATTATGTAAACCTGGATGTGACTTATCGAAAAAGACAGATGACATAGACTCTTTTTTTAAAACTTTTTTCTGGGTATTTAATCTTCCCGGACAAGAGCATCATTCAGAGTTAATAACTTTCAACAAACTCTATTTCTCGGATGCATATAGTAGCAGTGGTTCCCATATTAATGGAGACAAGAAAATGGTAAACATCCTTATTATCGTTGGATTGGCTATATTGATATTCGCTATTATGAACTATATAAATCTGACTGTGGCTCAAGCCGGATTTCGAGCAAAAGAGATGGCCACTCGTCGTCTTCTTGGAAGTAGCAGAAGTGATATTATACTAAGACTTATAATTGAGAGTACTTCACTATGTATTATCTCATTAGCTATAGCAATTATTTTAGCTTATGCTTTTGCACCTTATGCAGGCAAACTACTTGACACTGATATATCAATAAATAGTGCTATTACATATGAAAACATAATAATATTAGCTATTATAATATTATTACTAGGTACACTATCAGGCATAATTCCGGCAATGGTAATTTCATCAGCTAAACCAATAGACGTAGTTCGAGGGAATTTACGTAGAAAAACAAAAATGGTATTAAGTAAAATATTCATAACATTCCAAAATACCATTACCATAATAATGATAGCTTCATCATTGACCATGATTCTTCAAATAAGACATCTTATTAATGCACCATTAGGTTACGACACTGAAAATATAATAAATATAAAATGTGTAGATAATAGTAAAAATGACCTTTTCATCGACCAAATTAAAAGTTTACCTAGTGTTGTGGTGGTTTCAAAAGCCTTAGGTACTCCCTTCGAAGGAGGAAATTATATTACCAATGTCATTGACGGAAAAACAGTAAATACACAGGTTCTTATAGGTGATAAAAACTACATGAAGATATTTGGCATGGAGCTTGAGCAAGATAATAATATAGGTAGTGATGAGGCTGCTTACATTAATCATCAAGCATTAGCCGAACTAAATTGTAATAAAGATGCAGAATATATTAATTTCTATAATGAAAAAATGACTATTCGTGGAATATTGAAAGAATTTCATATTCGTGACATAGAGTCGGAACAACGTCCGGTATTTATGTGGATAAAGAAAGATATAGAAAATCCATGGAGCATACTTATTAAAATAAAGGGTGACCCTGTAAAAGCATATGATGATATAAAATCTATTTATAGAAATATATTCAACCAAGATTGTGTTGACGAAAATCCTTTTTACGACCAGATGATTACGATGAAATATGATAGACAAATACGTCTATCAAAAATGGTATCTCTTTTTGCATTCATTGCCATAGTGATATCTATGATGGGGATTATTGCAATGAGTACATATTATATTCAACAACGTAGTCAAGAGATTGCAGTACGAAAAGTTTTTGGAAGTAGTAATAAGGAGATATTAATTAAACTGATACGCACCTTTATGATTTATGTAATTATTGCATTTTTTATTGCTATTCCAATAATATACTATTTCATGAGCAACTGGCTAACGGAATATAACTATCGCATAAGTTTAAGTTGGTGGATTTATGCAGCAGCAGGGCTATTCTGTTTAATAATATCATTCTGCGCAGTTTTCTTCCAAAGTTACAGTGCAGCAAACAGCAATCCTGTTGACAGCATAAAGAATAATTAAATAATTATCTTATAATGAAAATCATTACAAATTTAAAAAAGGCTTTTAGAGATATCCCTAAAAAAGGTAAGCACAATATTACTAAGATATTGTGTTTAGGAGTGGGGGTGTCTGTTGGTTCTATCTTGATTGCTAAGATATATTTTGAACAGAGTTATGATACATTTTATGAGAATTCAGATCAATTATATCAAATTAGAGAAATTGTAAATAA
>JAEZKJ010000032.1 GCA_023415545.1 Bacteroidota bacterium | reverse complement strand
AACAAATCATCTTACTAATATCGTTTTCAACATTTGAAATAGTACCAATATTAAAATGCTCTTTCAACAAAGTCAATATATTTGGAGTAAAGAAAGCAGGTAATGTAGGTCCTACATTTATATTTTTAACTCCTACAGACAACAATGCAAGAAGTACAGCCACTGCCTTTTGTTCATACCAGGCTATATTATAAACTATAGGAAGATCATTAACACTCTTCAATCCTAAAGCATCTCGAAGGGCAGAAGCAATAACGATAAGAGAAAAACTATCATTACATTGTCCAGCATCCAACACTCTTGGAATACCATTTATATCACCTAATCCAAGCTTATTGTACCTATATTTAGCACATCCTGCAGTAAGTATTACACAATCTTTTGGCAATGCTTTAGCAAATTCCGTATAATACTCTCTACTCTTCATCCTACCATCACATCCCGCCATCACAACAAATTTCTTTATAGCTCCTGACTTTACAGCCTCTACTATTTTATCAGCCATATGAATTACTTGATGATGAGCAAATCCTCCAACAATTTTACCATTTTCAATGGCTTTAGGAGGTTCACATTTTTGTGCATGTGAAATTATATGTGAAAAATCTATTGGTTTTCCATCCTTTCCTGGCTCTATATAGTGTGCACCGGGATAGCCTGCAGAACCTGTAGTGTATATTCTATTTAGATATGAAGAATTTTTTAAAGGAGGAACAATACAATTACTAGTAAATAAAATTGGACCATTGAATGATTCAAATTCATCTCTTTGTTGCCACCATGAATTGCCATAATTACCTGCAAAGTGTGGATACTTTTTAAAGAAAGGATAATATTGAGCAGGAAGCATTTCGCAATGAGTATATATATCAATACCTTTATCTTTACTCTGTTCAAGTAACATCTCGAGGTCATGAAGATCGTGTCCACTTATCAAGATACCGGGTTTATCTCTTACTCCAAGTTCAACTTCAGTAATTTCAGGATGTCCATATCTTTTAGTATTAGCTTTATCAAGTAACATCATAGCTTTCAAAGCACACTCTCCAACACTAAGTACAAGTGAAGTAAGTTCATCTTTATCAGCATCTTTACGAGATATTTCTTTTAAAGTATTTTCTAACATAACGTATACACTTTCATCCTCAAAACCTAAATTAAGAGCATGATAAGCATAAGCAGCAGAACCTTTTGCGCCGAAAAGAGCTAATTGTTTTAAACCACGTACATCATTATTTTCTTCCGATAATGGTGAAGTAATTGCTTTATATTCCAAATATTTCTCAGGATTGCTGTAGAACATAATCTCTTCAAATTCCGGAATCTCAATACCTCTTTTCTTAGCCGTGCCACATAATCGATCTCTTAATTCAAAGGCTTTTTCAATTCTTTTACGAAGAGATTCATTATCAAAATTAGCATTCGTTATAGTGCAAAACAGAGCATCGAGTATAAATCTATCAGCTTCTATATTAGCTTCTCCTTTGTCTCTCAACTGCTTGTTGATTATAGCAACGCCTCTTGTAATATAAAGGAGTAAATCCATTAAAGCAGAAGTATCGGCCTCTTTTCCACATACTCCTTTTTTCATACAGCCCTCATTATAGGCAGTTTCCTGACATTGATAACAAAACATCTCCATATCTATAAGGATTTTAATTATTATATATATAGAGTAAGAACAATAAACATTACTTAATGTTTTGAAATTATTAAATAAAGAGATAAATATAATTACCTATATTTGCATATATAATTTCATGGGTAACATAACAGATATGGATATAAAAGATAAAAATATAGTATCAGCATTACAAAAACTAGGTATAGAAGAGCTGACTGAAATGCAAAAGTCATCCCTTAAAGCTTTTAATGATAGAAAGGATATTATTCTTCTCTCACCAACAGGCTCAGGAAAGACAATAGCATTTCTTTTACCACTGATTTTATCTCTGAAAAATGATTCAGAAAATATTCAAGCTATAATTCTTGCACCTTCTCGTGAGCTGGCTATGCAGATTAATAATGTCTTCAAAGATATTAATTCCTCTTTTACATCTGTTTGCTGTTATGGTGGTCGTCCTACTATGGAAGAGCACAAGACAATAAAGAGTGTTAAACCATCTGTTATAATTGGCACACCTGGTAGAGTACTTGATCATATCAATAAAGGAAATATCAATACTGAAAGTGTTGATACACTTATTATCGATGAGTTTGACAAATCATTGGAATTTGGTTTTCACGATGAGATGAAGGAGATTTTAAATAATCTGCCAAATCTTAAGAAGAGAGTACTTACTTCTGCAACTGAAGCTGAAGATATACCTGAATTTACCGGACTGAATCGTGCAATTACTCTTAACTATTTAGACAAAAACGAGGAAGTGTCCGATAGATTAAATCTTTTCAGAGTCAACTCTCCAGAGAAAGATAAACTAGAGACACTATACAAATTGCTATGCACAGTGGGTGACAAGCAGACTGTAGTATTCTGTAACCATCGAGAAAGTGTGGAAAGAGTAAATAGTTTCTTGAAGTCAAAGAAACTTATTACAAGTATTTTCCACGGAGGTATGGAACAAGATTTTAGAGAAAAATCCCTTTATAAATTCAGAAATGCCAGTTCACACATACTAGTATCCACCGATTTGGCAGCAAGAGGACTTGATATTCCAGAAATAGAAAATGTTATACACTACCATTTTCCAACCACTGTCGAAGGTTTTACACATCGAAATGGTAGAACTGCAAGATGGCAATCCGATGGAAATTCATATATAATTGTTGGTCCTGAAGAGACAATGCCTGATTTCATCGATAGCGATATTCCTGAGTTCATCATTCCTGAAGTATTACCAAAACCCGGCATACCAAAATTTGTCACTTTATACATAGGAAAAGGTAAAAAAGATAAAATAAATAAGGTTGATATTGTAGGATTCTTATTTAAAAAAGGTAACCTAACAAAAGAAGATATTGGTAAGGTAGATGTAAAAGATCATTACGCTTTTGCAGCTATATCAAGAAAAAAGGCAAAACAGGCTTTAACACTAATAAAAAATGAAAAGATAAAAGGACAGAAGATATTGATAGAGGAAGCCAAATAACATAGATTATCAATATCAAATTGTAACCTAACAAGCAGATAATAATAATGTTTTGAAAGCAGAGAGTATATTAAGACTATTATTTTATTATTTTTTGTTTGTTTGTACTAAAAATTATATATAAATTTGTCCCAAAATATTATTATATAAAATTGTTTAATCAAAACAAACTTCAAATGAAAAAGCATAATTTCAATGCGGGACCTTCAGTATTGCCTCGCGAAGTGATCGAAAAAACAGCTGATGCAATTCTTGATTTCAATGGTTCTGGTCTTTCTTTGATGGAGATAAGTCACCGCGCTAAAGATTTTCAGCCTGTAGTTGACGAAGCAGTAGCTTTGTTTAAGGAACTTCTTAATATTCCAGAAGGGTATTCGGTACTTTTCCTTGGTGGTGGGGCAAGTTTGGAGTTTTGTATGGTTCCATTCAATTTCCTTGAAAAGAAAGCTGCTTATCTAAATACCGGTGTTTGGGCAAAGAAAGCAATGAAAGAGGCTAAAGGATTTGGTGAAGTAGTTGAGGTTGCATCTTCTGCAGAAGCTAATTATACATATATACCTAAAGATTATGTAATTCCTGCTGATGCTGACTATTTCCACATTACCACAAACAATACTATCTATGGAACAGAACTTCATTCCGATCTTGAATCTCCAATTCCTATGATAGCTGATATGTCATCCGACATATTCTCACGTCCAATAGATATTTCAAAATATATCTGCATCTATGGTGGTGCACAAAAAAATCTTGCTCCAGCAGGTTTAACTTTCGTTATTGTAAAGAATGATGCACTTGGTAAAGTATCAAGATACATTCCTACAATGTTAAATTATCAAACACATATTGATAATGGTTCTATGTTCAATACACCTCCGGTAGTACCTATCTACGCTGCACTTCAAACACTTCGTTGGATAAAAGCAGAAGGTGGAGTAGAGGTTATGGCACAAAGAGCTAAAGAAAAAGCTGACATGCTATATGCTGAGATTGATAGAAACAAGATGTTCAAAGGTACTGTTACAAACAAGGAAGATAGATCGTACATGAATATCTGTTTTGTAATGAGTGATGAGTATAAGGAGTTGGAATCTGATTTCATGAAGTTCGCTACTGAAAGAGGAATGGTAGGAATCAAAGGCCATCGTTCAGTAGGTGGATTCCGCGCATCTTGCTATAACGCGCTTCCTAAAGAGAGTGTACAAGCACTTATAGATTGTATGCAAGAGTTTGAAAAGTTACATTAAAATCGTATTCTATAATTATGAAAGTTCTTATAGCTACAGATAAACCATTTGCTAAAATAGCAGTAGATGGTATCCGTAAAGAGATAGAAAGTGCCGGTTTCGAATTGGCACTTTTAGAAAAATATACAGAGAAGAGTCAACTTCTTGATGCAGTAAAAGATGCAAATGCAATAATTATACGTAGTGATATTATCGATGCAGAGGTATTGGATGCAGCAAAAGATTTGAAAATTGTTGTTCGTGCCGGTGCAGGTTATGACAATGTAGATCTTGAGGCAGCAACAGCACACAATGTTTGTGTGATGAATACCCCTGGTCAAAATGCAAATGCAGTTGCCGAACTTGCTTTAGGACTTATGGTAATGGCTCTTCGCAACTTCTATAATGGTACATCAGGAAGTGAGTTGATGGGTAAAAAACTTGGTATACATGCTTATGGTAATGTGGGACGTAATGTTGCACGTATAGCTAAAGGATTTGGAATGGAGATATATGCATTCGATGCATTCTGTCCAAAAGAGGTGATTGAAAAAGATGGAGTAAAAGCTGTTGATTCAGCTGAAGAACTTTACTCTACTTGTGACATTGTATCTCTTCATATTCCTGCTACTGCTGAGACTAAAAACTCTATCAACCGTGAATTAGTGAACAAGATGAAGAAAGGTGGTTTAATTGTTAACACTGCTCGTAAAGAGGTTATCAATGAAACTGAACTTATCGAACTAATGGAGGAGCGTACAGATCTTAAGTATGTTACTGACATTATGCCTGCTGCAAACGCAGCCTTCATGGCTAAATGTGAAGGTAGATATTTCTCTACACCAAAAAAGATGGGAGCTCAAACAGCCGAAGCAAATATAAATGCAGGAATTGCAGCAGCTAAACAGATAGTAGGTTTCTTCAAAGAGGGATGCGAAAAATTTAGAGTAAATAAATAAAATATTATGGCAACGATAAAACCATTCAAAGGAATCCGACCACCTAAAGATCTTGTTGAGTTTGTTCAATCACGTCCATACGATGTGTTAAATTCACAAGAGGCTAGGGAAGAGGCCGGGGATAATGAGAAGTCACTTTATCATATTATAAAACCTGAAATCGACTTTCCTATAGGGACAGATGAACACGATCCTGCAGTTTATACAAAGGCTGCTGAAAACTTTCAAATGTTCCAGGATAAGGGTTGGTTAGTTCAGGACTCAAAGGAGTGCTATTACATATATGCACAGACAATGAATGGTAAAACTCAATATGGTCTTGTTGTAGGCGCATATGTTCCCGACTATTTGAATGGCGTAATTAAAAAGCATGAACTTACTCGTCGTGATAAGGAGGAGGATAGGATGAAACATGTTAGAGTGAACAATGCTAACATTGAGCCTGTATTCTTTGCTTATCCTGATAATAAAGTTCTTGACGAAATTGTTGCTAAATATATCCTAAAGGATCCTGAATATAATTTTATTGCACCGGGTGATGGCTTTGGACATACATTTTGGATTATCGACAATGATGCTGATATTGCAACAATAACTGCAGCTTTTAAAGAGATGCCTTCTCTATATATTGCTGATGGTCATCATCGCTCGGCTGCAGCAGCACTTGTTGGAGCAGAAAAGGCACAACAAAATCCAAATCACAAAGGTGACGAAGAGTATAACTACTTCATGGCAGTATGTTTCCCTGCTAATCAACTTACAATAATCGATTATAATCGAGTTATTAAAGATTTGAATGGCCTTTCAAGCGAAGAGTTCATCAGTAAGCTTAAAGAAGATTTTGACGTTGAGGAGAAAGGTGAAGATAAATATAAACCTACATCTTTACATAATTTTTCACTCTATCTTGGTGAAAAATGGTATAGCCTTACAGCTAAAGAGGGAACTTATGACGATAATGATCCTATTGGTGTTCTTGATGTAACAATCTCTTCGAATCTTATACTTGACAAGATTTTAGGAATAAAAGATCTTCGTTCAGATAAAAGAATAGATTTTGTAGGAGGTATTCGAGGTTTAGGAGAGCTAAAAAAACGAGTAGACTCAGGTGAGATGAAAGTTGCCTTAGCTTTATATCCTGTTTCAATGAAACAACTTATGGATATAGCAGATACTGGAAATATCATGCCACCAAAGACCACATGGTTTGAGCCTAAACTACGTTCCGGTATCGTAATCCACAAACTTGATTGATAAAGATTAATTATAATATTAATTATTAAAGAAAAAGGTCGAATCATATTATTAATTCGGCCTTTTTTATTACTGATAATATATCGCAAACTATTAAAACAAAAAAAATCTGTTATAGCGTGCTCTAACAGATTTTCCCTTAATAAAATGATTATTGAATCACCATCATTCTATTTCTTAGTAAATTTATAGATAGCAAAGCTCTTTGCACCCAATTCACAATTTAATACATTTCCTTTTATATTTACATCACTCTCTTTAGGAAGAACTACGTTTGGATTATCAACAGTGTTATCAGCATCCAAATTATCTGAATGGAATGTGATACATTTACCATCTGTCAACTTGTTCTTCTTTAGTCCTTCAAAGTTTAAAGTTATAGATTGAACTTTATCTGAAGTATTGATAACCTTAACAATATATTCTTTAGAATTTTTATCCCAAACAGCACTAGCAAATAGACCATCTTGACCTTCCTGACCGGCTACAGGTATCTTGTTCATAGTTAAAGGAATCACATTAGTACCCTTGTTATGTGAATACAATTGTTGTACATAGTAGCTGCAAGTTCGAACAGAGTTTAAATTATCGAACCAAATCATATCCGGACGCCATTGCCAACCTTCAACATGAGCAAATAGTGGAGCATATGTAGCCATTTGAACAATATCAGCATTACGTTCAATGTTTGTCATAAAAGCAGCTTCTAGTAAAGCAGCATTAAAGTGGTTCCACTTCTTTCCTTCTCCATGACAAGCATATTCACCGGCAAAAACTTTTGGACCTTTACGATTATATTTATCATATCTCATGCCTTCAGCCAAGAACCATTTTTCAGGACGATAAAAATGTTCATCAACCAAATCAACTTTCAATTTTGTCATTTCCGGCCATAAGTATTCAAATTGTTCTCCTTCAGAATTAGGACCTGAGCTACCAATAATATTCATTTTTGGGTAAGATTTGCGAATAGCATCAACAAATGGTTTTAAATGTTCTGGATATTCAGGACCCCATTGTTCGTTACCAATAGCAATGAACTTTAAATTAAATGGTTCCGGATGACCCATCTCTGCACGTAATTTTCCCCACTTTGTGTTAACATCACCATTAGCAAACTCTATCAAGTCGAGAGCATCTTGTATGTAACTATCTAAATCGCAAACTTTAACGTGAGCATCTTGGTTTTCATTTTGAAACTGACAAGCCAATCCACAACTCAATACTGGAAGAGGTTCTGCACCTATATCTTCGGACAAAAGGAAGAATTCATAGAAACCTAAACCATAAGTTTGGAAATAATCAGGGAAGAAACGATGTGGAAAAGTATAATGCCAACGATTTTCGTTTAATGGACGATTTTCAACCGGACCGACTGTATTTTTCCAATCATAACGAGTTTCAAGGTCAGTACCTTCAACTATACATCCACCGGGAAAACGAAATACTCCGGGTTTGATATCACGAAGTGCTTCAACCAAATCTTTACGTAATCCGTTTTTACGTCCTTTCCATGTGTCAACAGGAAACAAAGAAATATGTTCCAAATCCACGGGTCCAGGAGATGCAAGGAAAATTCGAAGGTGAGCCTTTGCTTCTGTTACCGGTACTTTCAATACCAATTCGTATTGTTTCCACTCCTTTGAGTTAATGTCCAACTCACTTCCGACCAAGAGCTGGCTTTCACCCATTGAACTATTGTCAATGATTTCAACTAATATTTTTTGGTTTTCACCTCGTGCCCATACTGAGAATCGATATTCTGCATTTTGTTTAACTCCCAGTCCAAAAAAACCTTCGTTTTCAATACCGGTACGTTTGTGTGCATGTCCCGGATTTTCTAAACGAACATAATGAGGATTACGTTCGAATGGTCCATCATTCATCAATTTTACATTGCCGAATGTACTCCATGCCATAAAGTTCTGTGGAAATTCAAATGAGCGGTTTTTAATCATTTCTGCATATAGACCACCATCAGCTCCATAGTTGATATCTTCAAAAAAGAGACCATACATTGTAGGTTGAATTTCTGATCCAATCTTATTTGTTTGCACTACCATTTGGTGTGCATTCTGTGCATTTAGCACCATACTTGCCGATATGACTAGGGCAGTCATTAATGCTTTGTGTAATTTCATGTATAATAAATATTTATGGTTTTATTTAAATAGATTTTATGTGCCATATTATTATGTGCTACAAATATCA
>JAEZKJ010000045.1 GCA_023415545.1 Bacteroidota bacterium | reverse complement strand
TTAAATTGATGAAAGAGACTTTATCGGAAGAACAGTATAAGAAGTATGTATATCTTATAAATGTAACATTACGTAATAAAGGACTTGTTTCAATAATTGAAAATCAAACAGGAAAATAATTATGAATAATTAAAATCATTATGGTGATGTGTCAAAATGATATATCCGATAAAATAAAAAGAATATACAAATCATTTTCTCCTGCAAACATTAGATATCTTATATATCCTTGTTTGCAGGTTTTTTTAAGTATAAAGAACTAACTATGAAAAGTGCATAATGTTTAAACTACTTCTCTAAATTAAGTTTTCGTTATCATTGTTTATTGTATACAATAAGTCAAATTATTAAGTAAAGTTTAACTTATCTGCACAATCAATTAAGTAATTGTTTGTCCGTAAAAAGTTAATGTGTTAATCGTGAAATATTCATTACAATATTTTATGATTAATAATGGCTTATTGATATCGTAGGGGTAAATAATAAAGAAGATACTTGGTTTATAGCTGTGATATATAGTGTGTTACTATTAAGGTTGAAAAACACAAACTTTAAAATTTCTAATTGAAAAAGTTTTACTAATTTTGTAAAAAGTAATAGATATTAGTTGTATCTTTATTGATGTTATGGCTACTTATAACATATATACCTACGTTATATATAAATAGATAAATATATCCTAATAACTATATTATTGCCTTATATAAATATAGCAAGCAAGATGAAAAGAATAGATCTTTTAAATTACGAAGCACCGCAAGTAGAGGTTATCGAAGTTGAGATAGAGAAAGGATTTGCAAATTCTAATGCAGATGGAGAAATTCCTGATTTTGAATTGCCTTGATAATTTTTTACATAACGATATGAAGAAATACGTTTTATCTATGTTAGCAGGCACTATATTAGCTTTTTCGGCCTGTACCAATGATAATTCTCTTTTTGAGAATGTGAAAAACGAGACCGAAACTGGTGATGGAGTGGTCTTTGAGGTTTGTAAATTTGCTTCGGCTCACGATACACAGTCGCGTACCATGGTTACAACTCATGATAAAGGAGCTGCTATTTCTTGGACAGAGGGTGATACTATTGGTATCGTACCTGATGAAGGAGCTCAAATTTACTTTGTAATCGATAACATTAACCCCGAAAATTCCAACAAGGCTGTCTTTACCAGTGAAGCATGGGGATTGAAAACCGAGAATAGTTATGCGGCTTATTATCCGTTTATACCCGATTATTCGATTACCAGAAATAGAGTGCCGGTAGACTACACAGTGCAAAGCTACAAACCGGGTGCTAATGGTTCTATCATTCCTTCGCATGACTATATGGTTGCCCGCTCGGTAAAGCAAGACCAAGGTAACTTGAAATTCAGTTTCACCCACTTGGGTGCGTTGGTAGAAGTGCAGTTTGCTATACCCGAAACAGCATCAGTCAAGGAATTTCGTTTGCGTGCCAATGGAGCCATCTTCCCATTAAAGGGGACTTTCGACCTTACGGCCGACACCGTAAAGATTACGCCTACCTCCAACGGTCTGTCGCACGAAATATTGGTGAATGTAGAAGGTTTGGAAGCGAAAGCCAACGAAACTGTTTCGGTGTTCTTTATGATGCCTCCTTTAAATGTTAAAAATTTCAATACCAGTAATTTGAGTGCTGCTGTAGTTTATGGAGATAACAATGACGTACTTTCATTGGGTATCACTAATAATGAATATACACAGTTGAAGGCCGGAAAGTATTACAAATTGAATACTCAGAAAAAGGACTTCCAACCTACATTAGATCAATGGAAAAATATTCTTTATTATAGCCTTTCAGGAGGAAAAAACAAAGTGCGTTTTGTGCCATGTAGTACAGAAACTTCCGATATCTCATATGAGGTAAGGGGGAATGCTATGGTTTATGTAGTGACCAAAGATGATTGGACAGAAATACATACATTAAATGATATGTACTTACCTGAAAATGTGTTGGAAATGTTTAATAGCAATCCAAATTTGAAAGAGGTAGATTTAAGCAATTTAAAGACCGATCGTCTTAAGGATATGAGTGGCATGTTCAAGGATTGTACTTCTCTTGAAAAAGTTACCTTTGGAACAAACTTTAATACCGAGAATGTTACGAAAATGGATAGTTTATTCAAGGGATGTTCATCACTTACTACCATCGATATAAATCATTTTAATTTAAATAATGTTGAGGGTATGAGTTACATGTTCCAAGGTTGTTCATCACTCGTTAGTGTGGATTTGAATAAGCTTAATGGTATAAATATGGAAAAAGAACATAATTTAAGCTATATGTTTGCTGATTGTACCTCTCTTCAATCTCTTGATTTAACAGGATTAGGTATAGCTTGGGCTTTTTTTAATGTTAATTCAATGTTTAAAAATTGTAGTGTGCTTAAAACCCTTGATTTGAGAAATTTTGATTTTGGTTTAGTTGCGCACAATTTGAACAATAGCAATGGTCGATGGATAGTAACAACTGTTGAAATGTTTTTAGGGTTAGGAAGTGGCCTTACAAACGGAAAAGCTGAAATATATATACCTGAATATTTTTTTGATTATTTACCAGATTATTTGAAAGCTTATTATCGCGATGCAGGTTTAGACACAAATAAAGCAATATATGTATCAAAAAAAGAAAACTGGGAACTTGAATAAATACAAAGTTTGCTTACCTTCAGAATTGAAGTGTAGCAGGCATTTAATAAATGTATTTTAAAACATAAGATATGAAGAAATATATATTATATATGTTGGCCGTCGCTTTAGTGGCTTTTACGGCCTGCACTAACGAAGAATCTCTTCTTGAAAATATTACTAATGAGCCTGAAGGCGAAACAACAGAAGATGTACTCTTTGAGGTTGGGAAGTTTATTTCGGCTCACGATACACAATCGCGTACCGTGGTTACAACTAATGAAAACGAAGCTACCATTTCATGGGCAGAAGGTGATACCATTGCTATAGTGCCTGCTAAAGGAGCACAGATTTACTTTGTAATAGATAACATTGACCCTGAGAATTCCAATAAGGCTCTCTTTACCGGTGGTGCATGGAAATTGAAGAACGAAAATAGTTATGCTTCCTATTATCCGTTTATACCCGATTATTCGATTTCCAGTAATCGAGTTCCGGTAGATTACACTGTGCAAAGCTACAAGCCGGGTGCAAATGGTACTATAAATCCTTCTCACGACTATATGGTCGCTCGTTCTGTAAAGCAAGACCAAGGCAACTTGAAGTTTAGTTTCACACATTTGGGCGCATTGGTAGAAATGAAGTTTGCTCTACCCAAAACAGCTTTAGTAAAGGAATTCCGTTTACGTGCCAATGAAGACATCTTTCCTTTGAAGGGGACTTTCGACCTTACAGCTGATAATATAGTGATTACACCTGATACTGATGGCTGGTCGAATGAAATACAGGTGAACGTAGAGGGTTTGGAAGCTACTGCCGGCAACATGGTTTCGGTGTTCTTTATGATGCCTCCGATAGATGTTGAAAATTTCAATACCAGTAAATTGAGTGCTTCTGTGGTGTATGGAGAAAATAACGACAAGTTTAATTTACGTATTACCAACGATGAATATACCCAGTTGAAACCTAATCTGTATTACACATTGAATACTCAAGAGTTGGTTTTCAAACCTACATTGGCTCAATGGAAAGAGATTATTTCGAAAAGCCTTTCAACAGGAAAAACCAAAGTGCGTTTTGTGCCGGGTAGTACAGAAACTTCCGAGTTGACATACGTAGCAAATGGTGTGAAGGCATATATTGTGACCAACGACGATTGGGCAGAAATACATACACCGGCAAACGAAATGTACTTACCTGCAAATTCGTCGGGATTATTTACTAACAATACTTCTCTAACAGAAGTTGATCTAAGCAATCTCAACACAAACGAAGTTACCAATATGGGGTCTATGTTCTATGGTTGTCATAATCTAACCCAAATTACGTTTGGAGATAACTTTAATAGTGAAAAAGTGACTAACATGTCATATATGTTTTATTTGTGTGACGAATTAACCACACTCGACTTGAGTAAATTCAACTATGGTGCTGTGACAAATATGCAAGGTATGTTCTGTGAATGTAGAAGACTTCAAACTTTGAATATAGACTTAGCAAGCGCCGGCAAGATTTATCAATTATGGGGTTCTGTTGAAACAAATAAACTTGTGAATGCATCGTACATGTTCAAGAATTGTATGAATCTTACATCGCTCGATTTAAAAACATTAACAGGGCATTTATTTAACAATGTAGAAGAAATGTTTAGTGGCTGTACGAAACTCGCTACACTTGATTTAAGTTATTTTAATTTTGGGTATTATATATCTGTTGATAATAATATAGAATTTAAATCGGCTGGTATGTTTTTAAATTTAGGATCTACTGCAGATAATCCTACCATTAAAGTTATTAATAACTTTAATGATAACGTTTATTATCCAGAGTATGTAGAATACTGGGAGGAATTAGTGTCAAAAACACTTCTTAATACGCAAAAAGTAAAAATAACCTATAGATAATTATTTTCTACGGAGAAATCATCATAACCAAGGGTCTGTTTTCATTCGCAAATGAGTGTGTACAGGCCTTTGGTTTTTTTATAAAGAAAATGGTCGATTATTTTGTTTAGATTAGTATAGGAGTTTAATTAAAGAAAGAGTTAAGTTTTTTATTTATAAAAGTTGTTTACTTATAAAATGATTGATTTTAAGTCGTTTTACTTACGAATGATAATATATTTCAAAAATAAATGATTATTTGTTTGTTTTATTTAAAAAACGCTATAACTTTGTAACTGAAAACAACAAAAAAGG
>JAEZKJ010000157.1 GCA_023415545.1 Bacteroidota bacterium | reverse complement strand
TCTATCTCTTATTCTACATCTCTTCTTGAATATTTTTCTATTTTGTCTCGATATAAAATTCAACTTTTCATGTTCTTTTTATCGTTTCACAGTGTGAAACAGATAAATCACAGTGTGAAACAAATCTATAGCAGTGTGAAACGGGTGTTTGGCACAGAGTTATGAAAAAAAGAATAGAAGAATAAAAAGATATATTTAAAACTAAATGAATTTAAGTGTGAAAGTAGTTATATTTCTTTTAGCGTCACTATTAAGAGTTAGCGTGCCTCCACTTAACCTCATTATTTGACGTGAAAGAGAAAGACCTATGCCACTACCTCCCTCTTTTGTTGTATAAAAAGGAACGAATATATGTTCTTGCTCCTCCAAAGGGATAAGAGGACCATTATTACTAACTTCAATATAAATAGACTCAGATTCATCATACAAGGCACGAAGATGTATCTCACCATCCATTCGCTCAGTACCTATCGCTTGAAGAGCATTTTTTAAAAGATTACTTACTACCCTATCAATAAGATTTTCATCTGCATATAATAGTAATGGTTCATCTTTTGTGTTGTTATCTGAACTAATCTTAATAATGCCATCCATAATAATTTTTATGTTTTTAGCTTCTGGCTGATGCTCAGCCATACTCTTCATTCTATCAAGAAATTCAGCCACATAAAATGGCGAAGGTTTTGGAGACGGTAATCTTGTAAGTTGCCTATAGTTTTCAACAAAAGCAATCAACCCTCTTCCTGTAGAACTAATAACTTCTAATCCATGACGGATTTTAGGATCGGTTTCCCTTGAATCGGCAAGAATTGTATCACAAAGAGAGGTTATGGGAGTTACAGAGTTCATAATTTCATGTGTAAGTACTCTGGTTAATCGTACCCATGAATCTAACTCTTTCTCTTCAAGTTCTGAGTGGATATCACTAAGTGCAAGAACTCGTACCGGCAATCCATTAAGTAGTGCAGTGCTGGAATGAACAGATAAATTGATGGTAGATATTTTATTATTGAAAGTGACCTGTCTTTTTTCACCGGGCAATACCTCTTGAAGAACTTTTTGTAACTCTCTATCCACATGTTCAATCTGTGAAATATGTGTCAAAACTTTTAGTCCTAAAAGCCTCAGTGCTTCACTATTCGATTGATAAATATTTCCTTTATTATCAACAACTATAACACCTGTACTTACACTTTCGAGGATAATTTCGTAATATTTTTCTCTAAGTTTTGCCTCATCTCTGGCACGAATAAGTATTTGAGTTACTCGATTGAGTGACTCGTTAATCATCCTGTCATCATATGATCCATTATCGGTAGAATATTTGAAATTATAGTCGGAATTATCAATGGCGTCAAACATGAAAGTCAACTTATTAATATTCCTACGACTTATCTTCATTATTTTCACAACCAAATAAATCCAGACAAATATAAATATCAAACAAAACTCCCAAATGTCATTAATAAACAGATAGGTAATGAGCATTGAGATAGCGGTTGAAACAAATAGAAGTAAAAGAATGCTCCAAGAAGATATTTTAGACCATATATCTATTATTTTCCTTATCATAACCCATAACGCTTTAGCTTATTGTAAAGAGTTTGTCGTGAAATACCTAATTTTTGAGCAACAAGGGTTAAATTACCTTCACACTGCTCAATAGTAGACTTAATAAGATTATACTCCATCTCTTCTATAGTTTGACCAACAAACAGAGATGTTGATTCATCAAGCATATTGTTGTCCGAAATTTTAGGACAATCTATATCCGAAGCTGTAAGTATCTCTACATCATTCATAATCACCGTTTTCTCCATAGTATGCTGTAATTCACGTATATTACCCATCCAAGGATAATCAGTTAACTTTTTACAAGCATCTTCACTTAATGAAAACTGCTTTTTGCCATAAGCTTTAGCATAACTATTAAGAAACATTTCAGCCAATGGAACAATATCCTCCTTACGTTCTCTTAATGATGGCAGTTCAATATGAATAGTATTTATTCGATAAAGTAAATCTTCGCGAAAGGCA
This sequence comes from Bacteroidota bacterium, assembly GCA_023415545.1. Taxonomy (GTDB): domain Bacteria; phylum Bacteroidota; class Bacteroidia; order Bacteroidales; family Bacteroidaceae; genus Phocaeicola. The sequence goes on along the minus strand of JAEZKJ010000157.1, from coordinate 3,248 downwards.
CCATCTTTAACCATCTGTTGCAGATTGCGATTTGTGGCACAAATTAACCTTATATCTATAGGTATCTGGGCATTACTTCCAACTCGGGTAATACTTCTTCTTTGTATAGCAGTAAGCAATTTAGCCTGAAGATGATAGCTAAGATTGCCGATTTCATCGAGAAAAAGAGTTCCTCCTGATGCTACCTCAAATTTACCTGGTCTATCAGCTCTTGCATCTGTAAATGCTCCTTTTACATGGCCAAAAAGTTCACTCTCAAAAAGAGTCTCTGTAATAGCACCCATATCAACAGGTACCATATTTGATTTATTTCTTAAACTTAAACGATGAATTTCATTTGCAAGCATCTCTTTGCCAGTTCCGTTTTCACCTGTTATAAGAATATTTGCATCTGTTCGTGATACTTTTTCTATCAATCTTCTCAGCTGAAGCATTACATTACTCTCACCCCAAAACATATTGCTTTTATCTTTTATAGGTGAATTATTACTATTGTTGCTAGAACTTTCGTTGTAAGCAGAATTCAGAGTCTCTATAAGTTTGCTATTATCCCAAGGTTTTACAATAAAATCAAAAGCTCCCTCTTTAATACCATTAACAGCCAATTGTATATCAGCATAAGCTGTAAACAGTACAACTTGTATTTGGGGCTTAATTTTTTTTATCTCTTTTAGCCAAAAAAGTCCCTCTCCTCCTGAAGTTATTGCACTTGTAAAATTCATATCAAGAAGTACTACATCAACACTAATCTCTCTTAAAATTGATGGTATTTGATTTGGTGTGGATATAGTTATCACTCGATGAAAATGTGAATCCATTAGCATTTTTACTGCAGCCAAAATACTTCTATTATCATCTACAACAAGAAGCGTATTTCCTTTTGTGCTCATAGCTGTTTTTGTGTATAATTTAAGATGACAAAAATAAATGTATAATTTGTAAATCCTACTATAATTTGAATTTTATAAATCACATATTTTAAATCTCTTAGCTATTCATTATTAATCGATTAACAATATCGGCTGATTAATGTAAATCTTTTAGACACACCTGTCCAATAATTAGACACTTGGCAAACAAACTAATTTAAATACTTTACTGAATATCAATAAATTACAATCATGGCACGCAATTTGGTGCGAAATTGTGATAAAAATTGAATATAAATAAATAGTTCAATTAGTAATAAATGGAGTTGGATACAAAATATTCATTTAAAAGATAAAACAAAAAGTTATGAAAAACCTCTTTAATTTAAAATCATATTTCAAGTTTTTAAGCCGTAATAGTGCGTATACAGCTATCGACATTTTTGGACTTAGCATAAGCATAATGTTTGTTATTATTATAGGTGTTTACTATCTTCAAGAAAGTAGTATAGATCAATCTCAATCAAAAGGTGATAGGATCTATACGTTAGGGGTTAAATGGGGAAACGGAGATAAAAGCACCGGAGGACATTGGGGACTACAATCAAAATTAAAGGACAGATATCCTGAAATTGAAAACTCATGTGCTGTATGCTTAATAGATAGACAATTAACAAATGCTCTTGGCGAAAATGTTAATACTGTATTCATGTTTACAGACCCATCTTTTTATGAAATATTCGACTTTCCACTAATCCAAGGAGATAGAAAAACGGCTTTAGATTCACCTAATAAGTGTGTGATTTCAGAAAAACTAGCAAAAGAGCTATTCGGCAAATCCGATCCAATGGGCCAATCTATAGAGTTCAGAGATTCAGTTACTCTTACTGTCAGTGCTATAATGGGACCTATGGAAAATACTTCTTTAGTAAATTTTAAAAAGAAGAGTGCTGATATTATTGCTAGCTTCGACCTCATAAAATATATAAATTCATATCAATCTAAGGAGAATGTAAAGATGCAAAATGCAACAGGCACTGAAATTTTCCTATTGTGCAAACCGGGATGTGATATCACTAAAAAAACAGATGATATTGAAGCTTTTTTTAAAACCTTCTTTTGGTTTTACAATCTACCAGGAAGTGATCAACATACAGCTATAATACCTTTCAACGAACTATATTTCTCGGATGCATATAGTAATAGTGGTTCTCATATTAATGGAGACAAGAAAATGGTAAACATACTTATTATCGTTGGACTGGCTATATTGATTTTCGCTGTTATGAACTATATCAATCTGACTGTTGCTCAAGCCGGATTTCGAGCAAAAGAGATGGCCACTCGTCGTCTTCTAGGCAGTAACAGATGTGATATTATATTAAGACTTATAATAGAGAGTACAACACTATGTATTATCTCCTTTGTCTTAGCATTCCTTTTAGCTTTTGCTTTTGCTCCTTATGCAGGTAAACTGCTTAACACTGAACTATCAATAAAAGGTGCTATTACATGTGAAAACGTATTGATAATTACCATGATAATATTGTTACTAGGCTCACTTGCCGGCATAATTCCGGCAATGGTAATTTCATCAGCAAAACCTATAGACGTTGTTCGTGGCACTTTACGAAGGAAAACTAAAATGGTATTGAGTAAAATATTTATAACTTTTCAAAATACCATTACAATAATAATGATAGCTGCATCATTAACAATGATTCTTCAAATAAGACATCTTATTAATGCACCATTAGGATACGACACAGAAAATTTAATAAATATTCACCCCGGGGATAATAGTAAAAATGACCTTTTCATCGATCAAATTAAAAATTTATCTTCTGTTATTATGGTTTCAAAATGTAAAGGTACACCATTAGATGGTGGCAATAATAACACTAATGTGGTTGATGGTAAAACAATAAGTTTACAGCTTCTATGGGGAGATAAAAACTATATGAAGATTTTAGGATTGGAACTTGACCAAGATAATAATATAGATAATGAAGAGGGAGTTTATATTAATCACCAAGCTAAAGCTGAACTTAACTGTAATAAAGAGGTTACATATTTTGATTATATGGGAGAAAGAGTGGTTGTTCGTGGAATACTGAAAGATTTCCATCTTCGAGACATAGAGTCAGAACAACATCCAATTATTCTTTGGGTTAATAAAGAGATTCAAAATCCTTGGAGGATACTTATAAAAATAAAGGGTGACCCAATAAAAGCATTTGATGATATTAAATCTATATATCAAAAAGTTTATAATCAAGAATTGACCGATGATAATCCTTTTTACGATCAGAAAATAATGTTGAATTACGATAGACAGATACGCCTATCAAAAATGATGTCTCTTTTTGCATTTATTGC
>JAEZKJ010000144.1 GCA_023415545.1 Bacteroidota bacterium | reverse complement strand
AATTCGTACTTCGCTTTAGAAGATGTACCATTGGCAGCTTTCTTAGCCAATCGTAGGAATTCATTTTCGTCTTTCTTCAATCCATATTTCCCATCCCTATAATAAACTGCCAAATCAATCATTGACTCAGGTTTCCCACACTCGGCACCTTTTTTCAAATAATAAATATACTTCTCGTCGTTTTTAACTACACCAAGTTTTCCCGATTTATAGGCCAATTCCAATTTACTCAAAGCATAAATATCATTTTGTTCAGCTGCCTTTGTATACCAAGTCAATGCTTGTTTTTCGTCTTTCCCAAATCCTTCTTCGCCAAATTCATAACATTCTGCAAGCTCGCTTTGAGCGCTTGCTTCACCAGCCTTAGCTTTTTCAAGAAGTTCTTTACCCTTTTCTGTTTGTCCCCATGTAAAAATATTTACACAAGACAAAATAGCAATAATAAAAATTCTTTTCATCTTTAATATGGTTTGATTGTTAATTCTTCTTCAAATATAGTGTCAAATACTTCATTTAAATTTAGTATTGAACTGATATAAGCAGGCTTATCTATTTTTTAATTCTTTGTAAAATTAATAATATATTAACATTAAGCCAATAGAATATAAGATAAAATATTTACAAAACTTATAAACTACTTGATTAACTTGTTTCCTTAGTTTTTTAGAAGATTTTTTCTGACACTAAACTATTCCTACTGTAAGAAGAGGCGCCAAAGTGTTATTAAAATTTTAATTATTGCTATCGACTGTTACTGTTACAGATTTTCCTCTAAGGTGAATTGTGTACTGATTTCCGTTTTTATCCATATAATCAGCATCAAGAGGAACATAGGCTTTAATACCTTCACTAATATCACATATTAGATAAGACTCTTCCATATCTGTTATTGAATTGAATTTATAAGAACCCGTGCTGGATTCTGCTTTTAATATTCCTTTTCCGGCTGCAAATAACTGAATCCAGTATTTATAGCGACCTACAGGATGTACGCCAGCTCCAAAGTAAGAATAATCGTCCTTGAGCATATTGGCTCGATGTTTTGGAGATTTCATCCATCCATCTACTGCTCTAGAAGGTGGAAACTCACCCTGATAACCATTTTCACCACATACCCTATTTTTTATAAAGGATGGATCAATTGCTGTGGAAAATTTGGAGCCATCGGGTCGTAGATGGTCATATCTATAATCTGTTATAAGCTCTTTAGCGCGAATGTCAGCTCCATCTTGAAGAGGAGCAACCATCACCAAAGGAATAACTCCTGCCTTGTAGCGTTCGATATTAGTAAGACGGAGCACTTCCCATTCATCTTGAGTTACAGAAATACCCGCAGGAAGGGCTGGTTTTAGTTTGGACATTCTTATTACTATACGAGGAGCACGTGTTTTATCTTTTAAATCCAGCGCAAAAGTCATAACAATCTTGCCTTCATTTTCGTAAGTAGCATCTGTTTTTGTAAATCCTGTAATTGTAAGTTTTGAGCCGTTTTTAATAGAGGCATTTGCTACGTTTATAACCTCTTCCTGTGTTGTCCTATTGGTTGCACTAAAATTATGCAAGGCTTTGGAAAGTGCACTGAAATCAGCGTCAATCGCTGCATCAGCAGCATAGCCATCTACAGGCAAAACTTTATAGACTGATATAATATCCTTTTTATCGCCTAAAGCAATGATTATTTTTCCTTCTATGCTTCCTTTATAGTTTGCTGTAGGAGCGTTATACTTATAGTTTTTATCCCACAAGGCCTTTGTACCATGAATAGCCGCAGCATTTACAACAGCCAACACATCATCTCCAGTTGTTTTGGAAGTGACAGAGAGATTTGTCAGTGCTTTTTCATAAGAGCCATATCTGAACTTAATTTAGCTGCTTCCGGGGATTTGTTCAGGGCTGGTAGCACAACGGTGAAATTGTATCTGTCAAGAGTTGCACCTTCATATCTAATTCCTATTGGCACAGTGATTATGCCGTCTTTAGTGTCCGAAGGCAATTTTCGTGTATATGCATAATTTCCCCCGGTAGACCAAATTTCAGCACCATAAAGTTTTTCCTGTAAGTATTTAAGCAACTCTTTATCTGTAGTGGCATTGGTAGCATTGTATGCCGAAGATAATTCTTCAAGTTTTGTTTTAAGTTTATACTTGGGATCGTTAGGATTCTCACCACCAAGAGTTTTCCAAGTATACCTTACCGTAATTGTCTTTGTTTTGGATGAGTTAACATCGGTAGTATGGTTTACCTTGGCCTTCTTTCCATTAATGGTTGCATTGATTTTTGATGATGTAGCAAAGTTATTTGGTAAACCTGCTTTAATTCTTAACTTGACGGTAATAGTATAATCATATCCTTGAACGAATACTCCATTATCAAATTCGCCTGCCCAATGCACTTCATAAACCTCTGTGCTCGCACTCTGAGGAACACTTGCTTTAAAGGAATGTCTTTCCCCTACGACGGGTTCTACTGTAGTGATTACAACTTTGCTAACATAGGCAGCGGATGCATTGATGGATATGAGTATTGATAGTAGGCATACTATCACCAACAATTTTTTCTTCATAATTTGTATTATTTTCTCTCAAAATAATATTAATCTCTTGCTAAATATTACCAATGCCTTTACTGATTTTCTTAATTTTAAATTTAGATTAAATTATTTTTTTGTGAATTACTCTCCTTTACTTTCAATTATTCAACAAATAATAAAGATAATATATCCTAAAGGCATAGATATGGTAAAAGTTGTTTACCTACAACCATTACAAACCAAGTGAATAGTGTGTAAAGGATTTTAATTTTCAATGTAGAAAATCTTTGTAAATGATAATGTAGGAATAGTAGCCAGATACCTGCAGTACATACACGCATAAAAATGTTGGCAAGAAAATTCAAAAAGAATTATACTTTTATCTCCTTTTCAACTAAACTATTTAAATAATTTAGTTGAAAAGGATTGTATGAGTCATAATAGTATATAAATATGACTTACGGCATTATTTGTAATTTGCCCAATCGGTTAATCTCATATCACCCTTTTTGAGAAGAGTATCATGCATTCCAAGAGCTGCCGACATAGAGTGTGGCGTTTGGCCTTTTGAAGCACCTTTTAAATAATCCCAAAGAAGATTTTTATAATCAGGATGAGCGCAGTTTTCAATAATTGCCTTAGCTCTTTCTAAAGGACTCTTTCCTCGCAAATCGGCTACACCTTGTTCTGTAATTAATATATTTACCGAGTGCTCACTATGATCATGGTGAGATACCATAGGTACAATTGAACTGATTTTTCCATCTTTTGCAACTGATGGGCATGTATATATAGAGATGTATGCGTTTCTAGTGAAATCGCCTGAGCCTCCTATACCATTCATCATCTTCGAACCACAAATCTGAGTTGAATTGATATTACCATAAATGTCTGCCTCAATTGCAGTATTAATAGTAATAATACCGAGACGGCGAATAATTTCAGGATTATTAGAGATCTCAGATGGGCGTAATACTAATTTATCACGGAAGAAATCCATATCATCATATATGCCTTGCAAACAACCATTAGTTACAGTAAGTGAACATGTACTTCCAAATTTTACTCTTCCCTGGCGAATGAGGTCAATAACAGAATCTTGTATTACTTCAGTATACATCTCGAATGCAGGGATAGTATGGTCTCTTCCAAGTGCACCAAGAACTGCATTAGCAATATTCCCAACTCCACTCTGTAAAGGAAGGAATGATGAAGGTATAATACCTCTTTTCATATCTGCAGCAAGGAAGTCGGCTACATTCTGTCCAATTTTATCGGTTATAGGGTCTGGCTCTGTGAAATCACGTGCTTCATCAGGTTTATTAACCTCAACAATACCTATAATCTTTTTGGGATCAACCTGCACATATGGTAATCCTATTCTATCACTAGGTTTAAAAATAGGAATTTCTCTTCTATAAGGGGGATCTAATGGTTCATAAACGTCATGAAGACCAATTGAATTCTTACTATGTGCTGCGTTTAATTCAATAATAACTTTATCGGCTAATCTTGCAATTGTAGGAGCAATACCACCGGCAGCAGTAAGGTAAACTTTGCCATCAGGAGTAATTTCACACGCCTCAAGTATTGCAACATCTACTTTACCCAAAAAACCGTATCTTACCTCCTGAGCCATTTGTGAAAGATGAATATCATTGTATGCTATTTCACCATTGTTCACAGCTTTTCTAAAATCTCCATTAGTTGTGTAAGGAGCTCTATATCTAATTGCTTTGGCTCTAGATAAACAACCATCAGTAGAATCACCTGTTGAAGCTCCGGTAAATATACCAATTTGAAATGGATTACCTTTTGAATGTTCTTCTTCTGCTATTTTTGCAATTTCTGGAGTCACAGCTTTTGGGGTACCTGCGGGAGTAAAGCCGCTAAGACCAATATTAAAGCCGTGTTTAACATAACTTGCAGCTTCAGCTGCGCTAATAACTTTAAATCCCATGATAATAATGCTGTTTTTATTTTAGGAAAAACTTAATATTTACGATTAAATATTTCAGAATAGATAAAAGCTCTCTTTGCTTCATCAATATTACTTAGTGAAATATTTTTTTGTGACTTTATATTTTCATTCTTAGTAATATTATTTTCAAATATATTGGAGTTTGATTTAATTTTTTTTACTCTTTTATCCTCCTGAATATCTGTTTTAAATTTCTTATTTATTAACAAGTCAGAAGCATCTGAACTGTTGCTTTCATAATTTGTATATATTTTTTTCACCATTGGAGTTTTGCTTTCACTCTTGGGTACTTTGTTGAAAGCATCGGTCATATATTTTATAATTAAAATAGTAACTATACCTATTATAAATATTAGTTCCATATGATATTCTCTTTTAAATATTCTATCAAAGATAGATATTTATTATAAAAATGATGTTATGTAGATATTAATTTATTGTTATTGAGTTAATATTGTTTCATTATTAATACCTGTTTGAATAAATATAATATCACTTTACATATTTATATAGTGTACTAATCTTTATTGAAAGATTAAATTTATAACTTGGCTTTAAGTATTAATAAAAAGAAAAAGGAAGAGAACTTCACAGTCATCTTCCCCTATTTTTTAACCTAAACCTTAACTATGAAAAAATCTAATGTTTTTCATGAACAAATATATGTTTAATAAATTATCCAAAGAAATCTTAATGAAAAAGATTTTGTATATTATATTATTTTAACATTACAGACACTTTTCTCCATTTAAAAATGTAACAATTATGCAAAAAAAAATGATAAAATTTTATTTATAATATTATTTATCTTATGTTCACTCAAAACGTAATTTTATTTTAAAAATGAAGAAGTAGAGATGGAATAGATACACTTTGCACTATCTTTGCACAAAATTTAAATTAATATATATATATGACAGGAGTAGACTTTAAATCTGCAACTGAACAAGAAAACAAAAAATTGTTCATAGAAACTTATGGCTGCCAGATGAATGTAGCTGATAGTGAAGTTATAGCTTCAGTTATGCAAATGGCTGGTTATTCTGCGTGTGAATCAATCGAAGAGGCTGATGCAGTATTTATGAATACTTGTTCAATACGCGATAACGCAGAACAAAAAATTCTTAATCGCTTAGAGTTCTTTCACTCATTAAGAAAAAACAAAAAGAAAAATCTCATTGTTGGGGTGCTTGGCTGCATGGCCGAGCGTGTAAAGGATGATCTTATCGAGAATCACCATGTTGATTTAGTGGTAGGTCCTGATGCTTATCTTACTCTACCTGATTTGGTGGCATCAGTCGAGGCTGGCGAAAAGGCAATTAATGTTGAGTTGTCAACTACTGAAACTTATAAAGATGTTATACCATCAAGGATATGTGGTAATCATATATCCGGATTCGTATCTATTATGAGAGGATGTAACAATTTCTGCCACTATTGCATTGTGCCATATACTCGTGGACGTGAGAGAAGCCGTGACGTTGAGAGTATATTGAAAGAGGTTAATGACCTTGTTTCTAAAGGCTACAAAGAGATTACGCTTTTGGGGCAGAATGTAAACTCATACCGCTTTGAACAAGAGGGTGAGATAATTACTTTCCCTATGTTGCTTAAAATAGTTGCTCAAGCTGCACCAAATGTAAGAGTTCGATTCACAACTTCACATCCTAAAGACATGAGTGACGAAACCTTAAATGTGATTGCTGAGATGCCAAATGTATGTAATCATATTCACCTACCTGTGCAGAGTGGAAGTTCACGTATACTGAAACTTATGAATAGAAAGTATACTCGTGAATGGTATTTGGAGAGGGTAGAGGCTATACGTAGAATAATTCCTGATTGTGGATTGAGTACAGATATTTTCTCAGGATATCATTCGGAAACAGAAGAAGATCATCAGTTATCACTATCTCTTATGGAGATTTGTGAATATGATTCTGCATTTATGTTTAAATATTCAGAACGTCCCGGAACGTATGCTTCTAAACATTTACCTGATGATATATCTGAAGAGGTTAAGATACGAAGACTTAATGAGATTATTGAGTTGCAAAATCGTCTATCGGCTCAGAGCAATAAAAAAGATATAGGTAAAACTTTCGAAGTATTAGTTGAAGGGGTCTCTAAACGTTCAAAGGATCAGCTTTTTGGTAGAACTCAACAGAATAAAGTTGTCGTGTTCGATAGGGCAGGTCACAAAATTGGTGATTTTGTAAATGTTAGAATAACAGACGCAAGTTCTGCTACTTTAAAAGGAGAAGCTGTAGAATAAATAGGTTTCTATCATCAAAATATTGAAAGAGGTTGTTTCATAAAATTGATACATCCTCTTTATATTTTAATATTACTGCAATTATATTGGATATTGTTCCTATCTTTTCACGAAAAGTTTTATAACTTGTCTAAAACAATTCTCTGATTGTTTTAGATAATAAATTATATTTTCAGTGTTGTTTATCTGTTTCACATTGCTAATTATCCATTTCACACTGTGAAATGGATGAATGACACTTTAAAATAGAGAAATAATCTTGATCAATCTGATTAAAGTTCTAAATATCTAGATTTATATGTTTTGATAAGCTATTTTATCTTCTTGATGGCATAACAGCCCATAAAATAAGATATATTAGTACTCCTGAAAATGCTGTGAATATAGTAGCAAGAAGATAAATAATTCTTATCATAGTAGGATCACTATCGAAGTATTCAGCTATACCTCCACATACACCGGCTATTTTTTTATCATTAGATAAATATAATTTTTTGTGTTCCATAAATTATGTATTATTTACACAAATATACCTCTTGATATATAAATGTTAATCTTTTTACTATTAAAAGTACTTAAAATAAGAGGGTAATAATTTAATTTATTTGTTAATTTGCAAGAAATTAGGGAATATAGTGAATACACTTTATATAAATAGTTGTCCTGTTTGTGGGAAAACACATTTTTTACATCATTTAAGCTGCGTAGATCATTATGCTTCAGAAGAGAAATTTGAGCTATTCAGCTGTTCGGAGTGTGGATTTATTTTTACTCAGAATGCTCCTGATGAGAGTAGAATAGGAGTTTATTATGAAACACCTGATTATATCTCGCATAGTGATACAACAAAGGGATTAATGAATCGAGTGTATCATGGGGTAAGAGAATATATGCTTCAACGTAAGTCATCACTTGTTGTGAGTGAGTCGGGTAAAAGTAAAGGCTCTATTCTTGATATTGGTACAGGGACTGGCTATTTTAGTAATGTGATGAAACGCATTGGATGGGATGTAAAGGCTATCGAGAAAAATGCTAAGGCCAGAGAATTTGCTAAAAAGAACTTTAATCTTGATATTGATGATGAAAATTCACTAAGTTCATATTCCCATAAATCTTTTGATGCTGTAACATTGTGGCATGTGATGGAGCATTTACAGAATTTAAATGCTACATGGGATATACTGGGAAATATTTTAAAAGATGATGGTGTATTGATTGTAGCTGTCCCTAATCCTGATTCTTACGATGCTAGTTATTATAAAGAGTGGTGGGCTGCTTATGATGTTCCACGTCATCTTTGGCACTTCTCTCCAAAAATAATGAAAATGATAGGGGAGAAGCATGGTTTTATTTTAAAAAAGAGTTACCCAATGTGGTTTGATGCATTTTATGTATCAATGTTAACAGAAAAATATAAAAAGAATCCATTATATTTTTTGAAAGGCCTTTGGGTAGGTTTTTGTGCTATGATTTCGACAATGGGCTGTAAAGAGAAGAGCAGTTCAATGATTTATATTTTTAAAAAGAGATAGTTATGAAGCGAAAATCGGTTCCTTTTTTTGATATGCAATTTATAATATCAAGTATCAGTACAATGCTTGTCCTTTTATTGCTTGGTATTGTTCTCTTTTTTGTTCTTTCTGCAAACACATTGTCAACTTATGTACGTGAGAATATCAGTTTTTCTGTGATTTTGAGTGATGATATGAGCAAATCACAGGCTGCTGATTTCCGAAAAGAACTTGAAGAAGAGTCATTTGTAAAGCAAACTAAGTATATAACAAAAGAGGAGGCTTTAAAAGAACAGACTAAAGCAATGGGAACTGATCCGGCAGAGTTTTTAGGATATAATCCTTTTTCTTCATCTATTGAGATTAATTTGAATGCGGATTATGCAAACTCTGATAGTTTGAAATGGATAGAGAAGGCAATAATGAAGAATAAAAAGGTAATCGAGATAGATTATCCTGACGATTTATTGGAACTAGTAAATGACAATATTAAAAAAATCAGTTTAGTACTCCTTGGATTAGCCGGTTTATTAACATTGATCTCTTTTGCGCTTATAAATAATACAATACGTTTGACTGTTTATTCAAAAAGGTTCATTATTAATACAATGAAACTTGTTGGTGCTAAATGGAGTTTTATACGTAAACCTATTTTAGAAAAAAATGTGTGGATAGGTATTGTAGCGGCCATATTGGCAGACATCATATTGTGTAGCATGATATATGCATTATTACAATATGAGCCTGACATTGTTGAAGTTGTTACTCCTATGAATCTTGCGATTGTTATGTGTGCGCTATTTATTTTTGGAGTTTTAATAACCTCTATATGTGCTTATTTTTCTATAAATAAGTATCTTAAAATGAGTGCAAATACTCTTTATTACATTTAAGAAATTAAAAAATTATATATGAATAGAAATAAATTGGCATTTGATAGAGTAAATTTTATTCTTCTTGCTATAGGAATGGTTATCATAATTATCGGCTTCTTGCTTATGGCTGGCCCCTCATCGACAGAGGCTCATTTTGAACCCGATATATTCAGTGTTCGACGAATAAAGGTTGCTCCTGCCGTATGTTTCTTTGGATTCATATTTATGATTTATGGTATACTACATAGAGCAAAAAGTAAAAAAGAGATAGAAGATAATATTGAGAATCAGGATAATATCTAATATATGAGTTGGATTGAAGCATTGATTCTTGGTTTTCTTCAAGGGTTAACAGAATATTTACCTGTAAGTAGCAGTGGTCATTTAGCTATAGCTTCTTCTATTTTTGGTGTAAAAGGTGATGAAAGTCTTACATTTACAATTGTTGTTCATGTAGCTACGGTATTGAGTACTATTGTTATTCTGTGGAAAGAGATAAATTGGATTTTTAAAGGATTACTAAAGTTTGAGATGAATGATGAGACAAAATATGCGATGAAAATTGTTGTCTCAATGATTCCAATAGGTATAGTTGGTGTTTTCTTTAAAGATTATGTAGAAGATATTTTTGGATCCGGCCTTCTTATTGTAGGATGCATGCTAATAGTAACATCTTTGTTACTTACATTTTCATATTATGCAAAACCTAGAATGAAAGAGGATATAAGTATGAAAGATGCATTTATAATCGGTCTTTCACAAGCATGTGCTGTTCTTCCCGGCCTTTCACGATCAGGGACAACTATAGCTACAGGTCTTCTTCTTGGTGATAATAAAGCTAAGCTGGCACAATTTTCATTTTTAATGGTTATCCCTCCTATTTTAGGAGAGGCTTTACTCGATGGAATGAAAATTATTAAAGGAGCTGCCAATGATCAGGCCCAAGTATCTCTATTTGCGCTTGTAATAGGATTTTTAGCTGCTTTTATAGCTGGATGTATTGCTTGTAAATGGATGATTAATTTAGTAAAAAAAGGGAAATTAATATATTTCGCAATTTATTGTGCTATAGTTGGTGCTGTCACAGTAATTTGTACTATATAAAATAGGTAGATGAATTTTAAGGAAGGTGAAATTTTATATTTCAATAAGCCATTAACATGGACATCGTTTGCTGTTGTAAACAAAGTTAGATATCATCTTTGCAGAAAGCTTGGTGTAAAAAAACTTAAGGTTGGACATGCAGGAACACTTGACCCATTGGCTACAGGAGTGATGATTTTATGTACCGGTAAAGCAACAAAGCGCATTGAGGAGTTGCAATATCAAACAAAAGAGTATATTGCAACAATTATGCTAGGAGCTACTACTCCATCATATGACCTTGAAAAAGAGATTGATGCTACATATCCGGTAGAGCATATTACCAGAGAAATGGTTGAAGAGGCTTTGACAAAATTTCTTGGTACTATTGAACAAGTTCCTCCTGTGTTTTCTGCTTGTAAGGTAGAAGGTGCACGAGCTTATGAACTTGCAAGAAAAGGTAAAGAGGTGAACTTAAAGTCTAAGACTTTGGTTATTGATGAGATAGAACTTTTGGAATGCAACTTACCGGAAATCAAAATTAGGGTGGTATGTAGTAAAGGTACATACATCCGAGCATTGGCTCGAGATATTGGTGAGGCATTGGATAGTGGGGCACATCTTACTGCTTTATTAAGAAGTAGAGTAGGAGAAGTTACACTTGATAAATGTATGGAGATAGATGAATTCCAGGAGTGGCTTGATAATCAGGATATAGAAATTACAAATGAATAATATATAAAGATGAAACTGTCGCAATTCAAATTTAAACTGCCGGAAGAAAAGATAGCTTTGCATCCGACAACTTACAGAGATGAATCTCGCTTAATGGTTCTACACAAATCAACTGGCGAGATTGAGCACAAATTGTTTAAAAACATTTTGGACTATTTTGATGATAAAGATGTGTTTATCTTTAATGATACTAAAGTTTTTCCTGCTCGTTTATATGGTAATAAGGAAAAAACCGGTGCTCGTATAGAGGTGTTTTTACTTCGTGAACTAAACGAAGAACTTCGTTTATGGGATGTTCTGGTTGATCCGGCAAGAAAAATTAGAATTGGTAATAAATTATACTTTGGCGATGATGATTCTATGGTTGCCGAAGTTATTGATAATACAACTTCTAGAGGACGTACTTTACGTTTCCTTTATGATGGCCCTCACGATGAGTTCAAAAAGGCACTTTATGCCCTTGGTGAACCACCATTGCCTAGTTTTATAAATCGTCCGGTAGAAGAGGAGGATGCTGAGCGTTTCCAAACTATTTATGCTAAAAATGAAGGAGCTGTAACAGCACCTACTGCCGGTATGCACTTCAGCCGTGAATTGATGAAGAGAATGGAGATTAAGGGAATAGATTTTGCTTATATTACTCTTCATGCAGGTTTAGGAAACTTCCGTGATATTGATGTTGAGGATCTTACAAAACATAAAACTGATTCTGAGCAGATGATTATAAATGCGGAGGCATGCCGAATAGTTAACAATGCAAAAGACAACAACCGTAATATTTGTGCTGTTGGTACTACTGTAATGAGAGCTATAGAGACTGCTGTTGGTACTGATGGTCATCTTAAGGAATTTGATGGATGGACAAATAAATTTATTTTCCCTCCTTATGATTTTAGCGTAGCAAATAGTCTTGTAAGTAACTTCCAAATGCCTCTTTCTACTCTTCTTATGATGGTTTGTGCTTATGGAGGATATGACCAAGTTATGAATGCATATGATATTGCACTTAAAGAGGATTATCGCTTTGGTACTTATGGCGATGCAATGCTTATTCTTGATAAATAATGGCTAAAGTTTTCTTTGGACTTGGTACGAATTTAGGTAACAAAGAGGAAAATCTAAATGATGCCATAAAATATATTAACGAGCGGATAGGGAGCATTAACTCCCTCTCCGCTTTTTATGTTACCGAACCATGGGGATTTATATCGGATAACTCGTTTTTTAATGCTGTATGTTCTGTGAATACAGATAAAACCCCTATGCAGATTCTCGATATAACAAAACAGATAGAGAGGGAGATGGGACGCAGTAAAAAGAGTGTAGATAGGATATATAGCGATCGTATAATCGATATAGATATCTTGCTATATGATGATTTAATTTTTGAGAGTGATGAACTTACTATCCCTCATCCTTTAATGACTGAAAGAGATTTTGTTATTATCCCTTTAGTAGAAATAGCCCCCGAGTTTATACATCCTGTTCTAAAAAAGAAGATGAAAGAGTTCATCAAATAAAAGCTTATTTTTTTAAAGGAGACTGTTGAGTAACTCGCACAACACTTATTATTCCTGCTGCTATTGCAAAAAACATTGCAAGCAAAATACATGCTGCCGATTTTTTACCAGTTGGTAGTAGGTTGAACATAAAGGCAACAAGAGAAGTTCCTAGTGTTTGACCAATAAGTCGTGCCATACCCATCATACCACTTGCACCTCCACTTCTTCGAGTAGGAGCTGATGAAACGATTGTAACATTATTAGGAGTTTGGAATAGTCCAAATCCAAATCCACAAAGTGCTACTCTCCAAACTATATTAAATGCAGAAGGATCGGAAGGAAGAATACGAAGTGAAACTAGTCCAATGGCAAAAATTAACATACCGGTTCCGCCTAAAACACCGGGATGTATCTTTTCTATCAGTCGTCCACTTATAGGAGCTGATATCATACTTGCTAAAGGCCAAGGAGTAAGTAATGCTCCAATCTCTACAGGGTTGAAATGCAAAATATTTTGCATAAAGAATGGTAGTGATATCATTGCTAGCATTTGCGCAGAAAATGAGCACACAGATGCCCCTATAGACATTGAAAAAATTGGAATCTTTAATAAATCTAGTGGTAGAATAGGATGGTCCTGTTTCAATTCTCTTCGTATAAGCATATATCCAATTAAAAGAAATAGAATACACTCTACAATAATTAAACTTCTATCTTTACCTTGTGCAATATCATCAATAGCAAAAATAAATAGCCCAAATGTCAGTGCTGTTTCTATAGCTCCAATTATATCGAATTTGTGAGTTCCTTTCTCAGGATTATCAGGAAGAAGTTTTCGTCCTAATATATATGCTACAACACCTAATGGAACATTGATTAAAAATAGCCAATGCCAACTAGCAACAGAGAGTATCGTTCCAGCTATTGATGGACCTGCTGCTGCCGATACTGCTATTACCATAGCATTGATTCCCATTCCTCGCCCTAAATATTGAGGTGGATATATTAATCTGATTAATGCAGGATTTACACTCATAATCGATGCTGCACCAATACCTTGAACAATACGTGCTACTGTTAGTGAAGCAAAACTGTTGCAAAAAGCGCATGATAGTGAAGAGAGTGTAAAGAGTGTTACACCAAAAAGAAATATTTTTCTATATCCATATATCTCACCAAGTGAAGCCATAGCAAGTAGTAATACTGCTATCACCAATTGATAAGCATTAACAATCCATATTGAAGTTGAAGCTGAAATACCAAAACTTTCCGTTAGCGTAGGAAGCGCAATATTCATTATTGTGCCATCGAGTACCGACATCACTATAGCAAGTAATACAGCAATTATAGCTGAGTATTCCTTAGGTATTATAAGCAATATTTTTTTTGACATAGCTATTATATATTGACTTTATAACATTATAATTAGCTATTAGTTTTAATATTTATAAAAATATTGTACGAATATAATTAATAATAGAATTATACTTATCTTTGCACTGATAAAAACAGTGGAGAGATTTGAGTAGCTTGCAACCACGGAAAAAAATGCTAAAAACATAATATATATTTCTGTATTTTATTTCTACTCTCACCCCCTCCCATAAGTTTGCTATAATAGAAATTATAAATTAATTTTTAATAAATCGTTAAAATGGGATATTTATTCACATCCGAATCTGTGTCTGAAGGACACCCCGATAAAGTGGCCGATCAAATATCGGACGCTGTGCTTGACAAACTGTTGGCGTACGACCCCAGTTCAAAAGTAGCTTGCGAAACTATGGTTACTACCGGACAAGTGGTAGTTGCCGGAGAAGTGAAAACTAACGCTTATATTGATCTTCAACGCGTAGCCCGTGAAGTTATTAACCGCATTGGTTATACTAAAAGCGAATATATGTTTGAAGGTAACTCTTGTGGAGTCCTTTCTGCTATACATGAGCAGAGTGCTGACATTAATCGTGGAGTAGAACGTGAAAATCCAATGGACCAGGGTGCTGGTGACCAAGGTATGATGTTTGGTTATGCAACTAACGAAACAGAGAACTATATGCCTCTTTCACTTGACCTTTCACATAAGTTGCTTATGGTACTTGCTGAAATTCGTCGTGAAGGTAAAGAGATGACATATCTTCGTCCTGACTCTAAAAGCCAGGTAACAATAGAATATGATGATAATGGGAAACCTGTACGTATAGATACTATAGTTGTTTCTACTCAGCATGATGAGTTTATCACTCCTGCTGATGACTCTCGTGAGGCTCAATTAAAAGCTGACGAAGAGATGTTATCAAAAATTCGTAAAGATGTTATCGAAATATTGATGCCAAGAGTTATCTCTGAAATTAATAATGAAGATATAATTGCACTTTTCGATGAAAATATCAAGTATCATGTAAACCCAACAGGTAAGTTTGTTATCGGTGGTCCTCATGGTGATACCGGTCTTACAGGACGTAAGATTATTGTTGATACTTATGGTGGTAAAGGTGCTCATGGAGGTGGTGCATTTTCAGGAAAAGATCCAAGTAAGGTAGATAGAAGTGCTGCTTATGCTGCTCGTCATATTGCTAAGAATATGGTTGCTGCAGGTGTAGCTGATGAAATTCTTGTTCAGATATCTTATGCTATTGGAGTAGCTCGCCCTATCAACATATATGTTAATACTTATGGTCGCAGCAATGTAAAGATGAGCGATGGTGAAATAGCTAAAAAGGTAGATGAGATATTCGATTTACGTCCAAAAGCTATTGAAGAGAGACTAAAACTACGTAATCCTATATATGAAGAGACTGCTTCATATGGACATATGGGTCGTGAACCAAAGATTGTGACAAAAGAATATACTTCACAATATCATGAACCAATATCGTTGGAAGTTGAACTCTTTACATGGGAAAAACTTGATTATGTAGATAAGATTAAAAAAGCGTTTAATCTATAATAAAACATGGTTTTTACGACGGGCAGTCATTTATCAGCAGGCTGCCCGTATTTTTTATTTTTCATATATGAATGATATAAAGAATGTTTGCGTATACAGCGCTTCAAGTACAAAAATTGATAAGAAATACTTTGATGCAGCACAAGAGTTAGGTACACTGCTTGCTAAAAATAATATTAACCTTATAAATGGTGCCGGCTGCTTGGGACTTATGAAGGCAGTTGCTGATGCTACACTCGAAGCAGGGGGTACTGTGACCGGAGTTATACCACGTTTTATGGTAGAGCAGGGGTGGCATCATAAAGGCCTTACTCGACTCATAGAGACTGAGAATATGCATGAAAGAAAGCAACTGATGGCTAACCTATCAGATGGTGTAATTGCTTTGCCAGGAGGGTGTGGTACGTTAGAGGAACTTCTTGAAATCATTACATGGAAACAACTTGCTCTATATTTAAATCCTATTGTAATACTTAACATTGATGGGTTCTATAATCCTCTTCTTGAAATGCTTAATAAGAGTATAAAAGAGAATTTTATGAGAGTGGAGCATGGAAAAATTTGGCAAGTAGCTTCTACACCTGAGGAGGCAATAAAATTTCTTTTTACCGAACCTAAATGGAATAAAGAAATACGTAAATTTGCAGCAATATGAACCAAAATTGCACAACTGACATAAATTATTTATTTCATTGTTATCAAGAGTCTCAGTTAGAGATTTACAATGCTATAGGTGAAGATGCCAATCTTTCCACTACAAAGGAGGGAATGATAGGAGAGCCTCTTCCTTATCAGTTGCGCTCGGATTGGATGGTTACATCATTGATGATCATATGCTTTATACTTGTTTCGTATGTGTTAATGCGTTCAAAAAAGTATTTTCAAAGTCAGTTTTCTTTTTTTTTCTCTAATAAGGACAGATACGGGCTTTTTGATAATAATACCTCTTCGGATGTAAGATATGCTATTATTTTACTAAGTCAGACAATCCTCTTTACCGGGTTCTGTATATATGAGTATATATCCGAGTATAATAACTATATTTTTTCTATAATACCTCATATATACCTTTTACCACTATGTATAAGTTTAATATCACTGTTCTTTTTTATTAAGATATTACTTTACTCGTCTGTAAATTCAATTTTTTTCAATTCAACAAAACAGAAAGTTTGGATAAGCTCATATACTAATGTTCTAATATGGAGTGGTTTTTTACTTTTTCCATTAGTTTTATTGATGGTATTCTTTGACTTGAATATTTATATTTCATTTGTTCTTTTTATTTTTGTCATCGTTTTGGGAAAGATATTGTTAATATATAAGTGTTTTACTAACTTTTTTAATAATATCTATGGTATTTTCCATTTAATTCTATACTTTTGCACCTTGGAAGTTATTCCAGACTTATTTTTATGGAAAGCTATACTTCTCGCTAATAATAGTTTGGTTTTTAAATTTTAGTACCTTGAAGATAAAAAAAGTCCTTGTTTCTCAGCCTAAGCCGACTTCTGAGAAGTCACCTTATTATGATATTGCAGATAAATATGGCGTAAATATTGTTTTTCGTCCATTCATAAAAGTTGAAGGCTTAACGGCTAAAGAATTTAGACAAGAAAAAGTCTCTATTCTTGATCATACTGCAGTAATATTTACTTCACGTCATGCTATTGACCATTTTTTTAATCTCTGTGCTGAATTAAGAATAACAGTGCCTGAGACAATGAAATACTTCTGTACATCAGAAACAATAGCTTTATATATCCAAAAATATGTTCAGTATCGAAAGAGAAAAGTATTCTTTGGAGCAACGGGTAAATTTGCTGATTTAGTGCCTACTATTGTTAAACACAATACAGAAAAATATCTTGTTCCAATGTCGGATGTTCATAATGACGAGATAAAAGATATTCTTGATTCAAAAAAGATACAGCATACCGGAGCTGTTATGTATAGAACAGTAAGTAATGATTTTACTCCGGAAGAGGAGTTTGATTACGACATGTTGCTATTCTTCAGCCCTGCCGGAATTAACTCTTTATTGAAGAATTTCCCAAATTTCGAACAGAAGGATATATCAATAGGATGTTTTGGACCTGCTACTGCTAAGGCAGTGAAAGATGCTGGTTTGCGTCTAGATCTTGAAGCACCTACTGTTGATGCTCCTTCAATGACAGCTGCTTTAGATAAATATATAAAAGAAAGCAATAAGAATTAATATATTGTTATAATAAACCAGGGGTATTGAATCAATAAAGTTGTAATTTTGTGATTCATTACTCCTGGTTTTTGTTGTATATATATGGAAGAAATAAAAGAGACATTACTCAAATCCGAACGTCTGGATAGTAAAAAAGCTATTGAGATGCTTTTTGGCGGTAGGAATAACTCATTTCCTGCTTTCCCTATCCGAGTTGTCTATATGGAGATAGATAGTTCGATGAGTAAGGATACTGCTTCTATATTAATTAGTGTACCTAAAAAGAAATTTAAGAGAGCTGTAAAAAGAAATCTTGTTAAACGACAAATAAGAGAGGCTTATAGAAAGAATAAGCACATTTTAATTAATAAGTTGAAGGATAATGATAAACAACTTATCATTGCTTTTATTTGGCTTGACAACAAGATTTACCCTACACAATTGGTTGAAGAGAGAATAAAAAGATTACTTTTTCATATTGTTGATAAATTATGATTAAGCGTGTCATTGTATTCATATTACTCCTGCCGATATATTTTTATAAGAAATTTATATCGCCAATGACGCCTCCTTCATGCAGGTTTGTCCCAACATGTTCGGAATATGCAGTAGAAGCATTGAAGAAACATGGTCCAATAAAAGGTTTATATCTTACTATTCGAAGGTTATTACGTTGCCATCCTTGGGGTGGAAGTGGATACGATCCTGTACCATAACTCATTATTATGGATATATTAGATATTCATACTCACACAATCTCAAAAGGAGATAATAATGCTGTTTATAGCCATTCTGCTATTGAGAAAAATTTCCCCAATGGTGCTAAATATATATCTTTATCAATCCATCCCTGGTATCTGACTGAAGATAATATATCGGTGCAGCTTCAGTCACTAAAAGATTCAATAAATAAAGATAAAATAGTTGTTGCAATAGGTGAGTGTGGAATAGATAAATTGTGTGATACTCCTTTACCTCTTCAGCTATATGCTTTTGAAGAGGCTGCAAAAATAGCACGTGATAACTCCCTCCCACTGATAATCCATGCTGTAAAATCATCAAATGAGATCATAAATATTCGCAAGATGATAGGTTATGATAGTACTTGGATAATACATGGTTTCAGAGGTAAAGAGGAGCTTGCTTCTGAGTATTTGCGTCACAATATTAATATCTCTTTTGGTGAGAAATATAATTGTGAGTCGCTGAAAAGAGTCCCTATTCGTAATTTTTTTATTGAGACTGATGAGAGTAAACTCTCCATTGATGAGATTTCGGAAAATATAGCTCGTGATTTAGGTTGTAGTTGCAAGGGACTAAAAAAGGAAATAAGTGATAATGTCCTCACTTACTTCCCTCTTATTAAATGATAAATTTGAAATTAGTTTCCACCTCCATTAGGAATCATTTCATGATACTTCTTATATTGTTCTTCTGTTAGAATCTCTTTAAGCTTTTTATCAAAGTTCTCGAATTTCTTCTGCATATCTTCCATAGAAGGCATTTCAGCTTGAGCATCTCTTGCTGGGAAAAGTGCTTTCCACTCTTTCATAAAGTCAGCAGTCTGCTTTTCGTCTAGGTTAAGATCTTTAGTTATTTTCTCTCCGATTTTGTTCATGTCCATTTGAGGTTCTTGAGCAGAAATAGTTGCTGTACCAAATAATAGTACTGCAGCAACAATTAAAAGTTTTCTTTTCATAATACGATTTTTTAAGTTACACTTAATATGATAGTTTAAAATCAAAAAAGTTTAATTAAGTTTTTGTAATTGGCGATAAATATATGAATTTAATAATAAATCAATATATGAAAGTGGAATATCTTTTTATTTTAATTTTACGGCTTTAATATTTTATCTTTATCTTTGCAGTTACAAATTAAAAATCAAATAATTAAATATATAATCTTTCGATGAATTTTGTAGAAGAATTAACATGGCGTGGTATGGTGCATACAATTATGCCTGGCACCGAAGAGCTACTTAACAAAGAGCAAGTTACAGCATATGTAGGTATCGACCCTACAGCCGACTCACTTCATATAGGTCATCTTTGCGGTATAATGATGCTACGTCATTTTCAACGTTGTGGTCATAAACCATTGGCACTAATTGGTGGAGCTACAGGTATGATTGGTGACCCTTCAGGAAAATCAGCAGAACGTAATCTTCTTGATGAGGCTACTCTTCGTCATAATCAAGAATGTATAAAGAAACAATTGTCAAAGTTCCTCGACTTTGAATCTGAAATACCTAACAAAGCAGAATTAGTAAATAACTACGATTGGATGAAAGATTTTTCATTCCTTGATTTTGCTCGTGAAGTTGGTAAACATATCACTGTTAACTACATGATGGCTAAAGACTCTGTTCAAAAGCGTCTTAATGGTGAGGCTCGCGATGGTTTATCGTTTACAGAATTTACATATCAGCTGCTACAAGGTTATGATTTCCTTCACCTTTATCAAACTAAGAACTGCAAACTTCAAATGGGTGGTTCCGATCAGTGGGGTAACATTACTACCGGTTCTGAATTGATTCGTCGTAAAGCAGGTGGTGAGGCATTTGCTCTTACTTGCCCTCTTATCACTAAGGCTGATGGAGGTAAATTTGGTAAGACTGAATCGGGAAATATTTGGCTAGATCCAAAATATACTTCACCTTACAAATTCTATCAGTTCTGGTTAAATGTAAGTGATGATGACGCTGCTAAATATATAAAGATTTTCACATCTATTGAGAAAGATGAGATAGAAGCTCTTATTGAAGAACATGCTCAAGCTCCACATCTACGTATTCTTCAAAAGCGTTTAGCAAAAGAAGTTACTGTAATGGTTCACTCGGAGCAGGATTACAATGCTGCTGTTGAAGCTTCGGGTATCTTATTCGGTAACTCTACTTCTGAGGCTTTAAAGAAACTTGATGAAGATACACTTTTAGCAATATTTGAAGGAGTTCCTCAATTTGAAATTTCTCGTGATCTATTGACTCAGGGTGTAAAAGCAGTTGACCTATTCGTTGATAATGCGGCTATATTTGCTTCAAAAGGTGAGATGCGTAAACTTGTTCAGGGTGGAGGTATTTCGTTGAATAAAGAGAAGCTAACAGCCTTTGACAAAGAGATAACTGTAGCTGACCTGTTAGATGATAAATATCTTCTTGTTCAGAAGGGAAAGAAAAACTACTATTTGGTTATAGCAAAATAAATTATATTATTTAGCAATAACTATAGTACTGAAAAGATATAGAATTATAGAATGACTGTTTAGTCATTTTCAAAATACAAATCCCCATTAGATTTGATGTTACCCAAAAAGTTTTTCAAACTTTAGGGCATCACATCATTTCTAATGGGGATTGTTCGTTTATGAAATGTGCTTATTAGTCACTACACCTCATCATTTTTCTTTTGGCCCATCCTTTGTTTCACCTCATCATCAATTTTAATAAAAAAGAAGCGCTAATTTTTGGCTTTCAGGATGTATAGTGTGATCAATTCTTTGTTATATAAATAATGGATTAGATAATAGTTGTATTGTTACACTAAACTTATAGTATATGAAGTTTTTAAAATCGCCTATATCAAAAGTTTTGATCGTATTTATAATAGTATCGTTAACAGCTCTTGCTATTTATTACTCGTCAAGTTATAAAGGGTCAACGCTTCACTCATCTGCTTTGCCCGATGATATGACAGCACTATTAAAGTTAGATATTAATGAATCTGTTTCTGAAATGGGGTTTAATCTCGTTGACATTCTAGGTTCTATATCTGAAAAAAACAATAATGAAGTTGAGTCAAATATTAATATTGCACAGAGTGGTATAGACTTTAAATCACCAATATTTTGTTTTAATTGTTCACTAAATTCAAGTAAGAACAGCCAATTTGGTTGTATTGTTTCATTGCATGATTCAAGGGAGTTTAATGAATTCTTAAAAAAGATATTTTCCAATATCCCTTTTAATCAAAAGCCGGAAATAGCTGTTGGAATAATATTTTACTATAACGATTACTTCTTTATAGGTTTTGACAACGATAAATGTTTATTGTTAGTTAATTCAAATATTGATAATATTGACTCAATATCCAACTTGAAAAGTCGTGGTTTGAAGTTAATGACTCAGCAAGCCGGTGAAAGTGGTAATAGGAGTAGGCTATATTCATTATTAGGAAGTTCACCTATATCTGCAGTGATATCTAGTGAACTTTTACTTAAATCGATGAATAGTAATTATATGAGTAGACTTTTACAAAATTCTAAATCCTACGATTTATCTGATGTCTATTACTTAGCGAATATGGATTTTATGGAAAAAGGTATTTCTTTAGATGTATCAATTGACTCGGAAAGTGATGATTTCAATAACTTTATGGATAAATCATTGCAGTGTTTTGGTGATATTGATGGGAATAAGCTAGATAGATTTTCGTATGATGATGCTTTATTTGCAGTTATGAATATTGATGGTTATAAATTTTTTAATCAATTTAAAACTTCACTTCCTAAAGATGTACAATTTAATTTTGTAGATATAATCAATCAACTTAAACGAGACTCTATTGACGTTGAAAAGATGTGTGGAGCTATTGATGGAGATGTATATTTATCTCTTCAGAATTTTATTTTTACTTCTGAATCGATTCCTATAATGACTTTTATGGCTAAACTTTCAAATGATAGAAGTATACATCTTTTTTCTTCAGCTTTAGACATTTTGGCGAAAGAGCAGGATGATATTTCTTTTGACAAAATAAGTGATTCATATCTCTTAAAACAGTTGCCAATTGATTTGGACACTATTCGAAATAGTAATAAAGGTTCAAACGTCTCAAACAAAGCTATTCCATTAGCATATTTGGGTGAGTATGACGGATATCTTTATCTAAGTTCTGTAAAATATAAAAAGCAGCCTTTAAAAGAGAAGACAATGAAGATGTTGAAAAATAAAATAAGTGACAAAAACATATTCATATCTCTCAATTTAAATAGAATTTCACCAGTTATTTCTGTTGGAATAGTTACAAAACAAATAGATATATTCGATAGATTAAATATCTATTGTAAAGGATACAAAGCTACTGCTGAACTGTTTTTAAATAAGAGTTGGAGAGAACTTTATAAAGAAAATAATAAATAGAATTGTATTAAAACTTTTTATTTCAATTAATACTTTAATAAAAAAATCAGACATATCACAATCGAGTGATATGTCTGATTCTATATAATTTTAATAATTATTTCATGTTATCTATATCTTTAAGAAGTTCATCAACAGCAGCTTTTAATTGAATATCCTCGCCATTAACTATTGTTTCAGGTGAATTAGCTACTTTTACATCAGGCTCAAGTTGTGAATTTTCAAGATAAGAACCATCAGCAAGACGATAACCTACAATAGGAATACCGAAATATAAAGATGGGTCCTGTAATGTTTCCCAGCTTACACTTGTCATTGTACCTGGAACAGGCATACCAACAAGTTTACCAATTCCTTGATTTTTGTAAACCCAAGGAGTACCATGAGCATTACTATAGTTTGATTCACACTGTAGCATAATAGATGGTTTATTCCATCTTCTACTTGGCATATCGCAAGCTTCATTGCCACGAACTACCTGAGTAAAATATTTCTTTCCACTGAATAGAACCTCAACATCCTCATGAAGGCGACCACCACCATTAAAACGTGTATCAATCACTATACCTTCACGATCATTGTATTTGCCAAGAATATCGGAATATACAGTTCGGAAACTATCATCACCCATAGACTCAATATGTACATATCCTAATCGACCATTTGAAAGTCTATCAACGTCGGCTGCTCTCTGTTTTACCCATCTTTTATAAAGTAAATCGTTGAATTGTCCATTACTTATAGGTAAAATAACCTCTTCCCAGCGTTTGTTTGTTGTAGGATTATATAGAGCTATTAAAGTTTTCTTTTTTGCTTTATCAACAAGAAGAGAAGCGATGTCACAATTTTCATCTATCTCAACTCCATCAATTTTCTCAATGATATCTCCGGCTTTAACTTTTGAAACAGGGCTGTCGAATGGTCCTTTATCAACAACTTCTTCTATTTTCATCCCTTTTCCTCTATATGACAAATCATATAATACTCCTAAATTAGCTGTAATGTTTGAATTAGACCCCTTCCTATAGCCCGAGCCTGTATGTGATACATTCAATTCTCCTAATAGCTCGCTAAGCATCTCGGAAAAGTCGTAATTGTTATTTATATGAGGAAGGAATTTTCTGTATGTTTCAACTAAAGCATCCCAATCAACTCCATGCATATTTGTATTATAGAAGCGCTGTTTTTCCTGTTTGTATACATGGTTGAACATATATTCACGCTCCTTCGCAAGATCCATTTTTAATGTACCGGATGAGCTTATAGGTTTTAATGTCTCGGAAGAGGCATCCATCTTTTGCATTTTTCCTCTACCCAAAAGGAAAATATTTTTGCCATCTTTATCCATCTCTAATGACGCCCAACCACCATTCATCTTGTGCAAAAGTTTAGTCTCTTTCTTTCGAAGATCAATTTTCCACATATCATATCCACCTTCAAATGAAGAGAGGTAATATAACTTTTCTCCATCTTTAGAGATTATTGCCGACCCAAGGTTAGAGGAGTTAGGAGTGAGGCGAACAATTCTATCCTCTATATTGTCAAAATCAATAGTTATAACTTTAGCGCTATCTTTTTGTGCCTTATCAGCATCCGCTTTTTTGTTATTTTTCTTTTTATTGTCGTTGCTTTTTTCCTTTGAGTCTGCTTTTGGCTTCTCAATCTCTTTTAAAAGTTCATAATCTTCTTTGCTCATAGAGAATTTTCGATAAGCATCTTTATTCAAGAAGACTAGCATAGCATCGCCTTGTGAACCCCATGAAGCGTGATTTCGCATACCAAATCGCTCGGTAATAAATAGGATAGCGTTACCATCCATAACCCATTTAGGAGATTCACTAGCATAACCGCTATTTGTTAAGTTTGTGATATCGCCTCCTTGTGCACTTACTAAGCCTATATCTGAATATGGATCATGTTTATTACCTATAAATTCCAGAGTGAACCATTTACCATCAGGCGACCACGAATAGTCAAAACCACCTGATGTGTTATACCATGTTGATCCATCTGTTATCTGACGAACTTTTTTAGTAGCAAAGTTGTAAACCATCAGTTTTTTTCTACCCTCAATAAACGCAATTTCTTTACCATCAGGGGAGAATTTAGGATAAGTTCTTTCAACATCTTTCGAAGGAAGCAATATCTCTTCATTGATAATCGTTGCATTAGGGAAATTAGGGTCCTCTTTTCGTGCAATTTTAGCAATTACAATTTGCCAATTACCATCTCTTTCACTAGCATACGCTAACGACCTATTGTCAGCACCGAATGAAAGTCCAGCTTCTGCTTCAGGAGTGTTAGTAATCTGTTTTGTTGTTGAGTATTCAACAGAAGTAACAAATACCTCTCCACGTTCGATGAAAGCTACCTGTTTACCATCAGGAGAAGCTGTAGCAGATGTTGATGCATTACCTATTCTAAGTTCTGCAATGTCATTTTTATCATCGTTGATTAAATCAATATTTACCTTTTTAGGAGTACCATTAGTTAGCTGAGTATATATTTCACCATCATAGGTATAGCATAAAGTACCATTTGAGGCAACAGAAAGGAATCTGACAGGGTTATTTTTGAATGTTGTAATAGGTTTTACCTCTTTTGAATGATCTAAAGAGATATAATAAACATTCATACTTCCATTATTTCTTTCACTAAGAAAATAAACTCCCTTATTATCTGGTGAGAATGAAGGATTTCTATCTTCACCTTCTATTGCAGTAAGATTTGTGTGTTTTTTGTTATCCTCATTATATAACCATATATCACGAGTTATTGATGAGGTATGATGTTTTCTCCACTCATTTTCAAAGCCTTTATTGTCTTGATAAACGATGCTTTTTCCATCTTTTGAGATGTTTATCATCTCAGCAGGAGTAGCAAGAACCTGTATAGTACGACCACCATTTACTGGAACTTTATAAAGTTCAGTTAATGATGAACTTGGGAAAAGAGCACTTTTTGCCGGGTCCTGTAATGATGCAGTGAAATATATAAAATTATCATCTTTCGAGAATGCCGCAGGGATTTCGTTTGCTGAGTTTTGTGTGAGTTTCTTCGCACTTCCTCCATCAGCGTCCATTATAAAAATATCATTTCCTCCATCTCTATCACTTGCAAAAGCAATTTTTTTACCATCATTCGACCAAATAGGTGTTGATTCATATGATGATTGTGTTGTTAACTGAGTAGCTTTACCTCCATTTACCGGAATTTTGTAAATATCTCCTTTATAACAGAATATAATTTCTGAACCATTAGGAGAAATCTTTACATCCCTTAGCCAAAGTGGGGTTATCGCGTAACTACTTAATGATGTGATTGCTATAAAAGCCGTAATAATAAATTTTTTCATACTTAAACTTTTTATGCTTTCTACAAAGATAAGTAAAATGGAATATTAGCAAAAAAAACCTCATTTTATTTGGAAGATATCGATGAAAAAGCTTATCTTTGCATCGCAATTGAGAAATCATGCAATATGATTGGTCTATGGTGTAATGGTAGCACAACAGGTTTTGGTTCTGTTTGTCCAAGTTCGAATCTTGGTAGACCAACATAGTATAGAGGGAATGTCTGAAAAGATGTTCCCTCTTTAATTTTATATATACTTATAATTATAAAGTAATAATAATTGACCCCTTTCTTTTTAAGTGTAAATTTCTTACGAAAATTGCCTTAAGGGACATTTAGATTCTATTGTAAAATGTAAGCTATATCAAGTTTTTTGGGTGGTATGAGATTGTAAGTATATCCTTTTAAAAATTTACGGAGCAAAATAGAGTTACTAAGAATGGTACGCTGAAGTCTACAATAAAACCATGGAGTATAGAAACTACAGCAAACTCTTCACCACAACATCGTGTTATTATTGGGAATGTAGTATCCATAGTAGTTGCTCCACCTGCAGAAATTGGGGCAAGATTACCAAACCATCTTACCATAAGTGGTGCTAATAAAAGAGTAATTATCTCTCTGCTTATATTGCTTATAAGTGCAAGTGTACCCAATTCTGCTCCTTTGTACTCAGTGATAAATATGCTGCTTAAAGAGTAATATCCAAATCCAGAGCCTACAGCCATACATTCACTTATACTTCTTTCAGGCAAAATTATACTGATGAGTACGCACCCTGTAAGAGTTCCTAAAATTGTCATAACAGGTAGTAGAAGTAAGCCGGGATTAAGAGTTTTAAAGCGATTTATGCTTTCAGGATTATTACCAACAGATATTCCAACACTAAACATCAATGCACAAAGTGTATAGAAACTCCATTGCCCATTCTCGATATCTATTGTATCTATATTGGATATACCAATGATTATGCCAACAATAAAAAATGATACTATAATTATACTTCCTTTCATGACTTTTTATCTCCCTTTCCAGAAAATCGTTTCCATAGTATCCAAGCTGCAAATAAACTACCAAAAAGAGCTGCAATGGTAATTGATATTGCTTCGGCGCCAATGATAGGAAGAGCTTTTATTATATCTTTGTTTTTACCTACCTCCATACCAAGGAAAAGTAGGAGTGCCCATATTAGAATTGTGATGGTGTGATTAATGTATTTTATCCTTATGTTTCGTAATAGGTATCCTATCAAAATACCTGCAAACATGAATGCTATTACAATGAACATCTATATATTCCTATCTTTTGAAATTAGTTTTAATTAATAGTGTAAAAATAGATAAAAATGAGCTATTTACAATTTTATATGCTAGTTCAATTCTTAATTTACTGATAATGTAAAATCTTTATTTTGTATATTTGCATTACATAAAATTAAAAGAAAGGACAAAAGTTGTGGCAAATGATGTGGTATTAACACCAATGATGAAACAATTCTTTGAATTGAAATCAAAACATCCCGATGCAATAATGCTTTTCAGGTGTGGTGACTTCTATGAAACATACTCTGAAGATGCTGTTATTTCTTCGGAAATTTTGGGTATAACTCTTACTCGACGAGCTAACGGCCAAGGAAAAAGTATAGAAATGGCGGGATTTCCTCACCATGCACTCGATACTTATTTACCTAAACTTATTCGTGCCGGAAAACGTGTTGCTATATGTGACCAACTTGAAGATCCTAAGCTTACTAAGAAATTAGTTAAACGCGGTATTACTGAACTTGTAACACCTGGTGTTGCAATAGGTGATAGCGTGTTATCATATAAAGATAATAACTTCCTTGCTTCAGTACATTTTGGCAAGTCCATCTGTGGTGTTGCTTTTCTTGATATATCTACAGGTGAGTTCCTCACTTCGCAAGGTTCATTCGATTATATAGACAAACTTTTGAATAATTTCTCTCCTAAAGAGGTCCTTTATGAAAGAGGAAAGAAGGGAATGTTCGAGGGTAACTTTGCCGGTAAATATTGTACTTTCGAGCTCGAAGATTGGGTATTTACAGAGGCTACTGCAAAAGAGAGACTTCTTAAACATTTTGATGTAAAGAATCTTAAAGGTTTTGGTATTGATAACCTCAAAGAGGGTATTATTGCTTCAGGCGCTATTCTTCAATATCTTGAATATACTCAACATTATCAAATAGGACATATTACATCTCTATCACGCATAGAAGAGGATAGATTTGTTCGATTGGATAAGTTCACTGTGCGTAGCCTTGAACTTGTTGGAAGTATGAATGAAGATGGAAAAAGTCTGCTCGATGTTATTGATAAAACTATCAGCCCTATGGGTGCTCGTATGCTTAAACGATGGATGGTTTTCCCGTTGAAAGATGAGAAGAGCATTAATGATAGGCTTAATGTTGTAGAGTATTTTTTCCGTGATCCTGATTTTAAAGATTTTATTGAGGAGAAGTTACATCTTATAGGTGACCTTGAAAGAATCCTATCAAAAGCTGCTGTAGGAAGAATTTCTCCACGTGAGATGGTGCAATTGAAAGTGGCACTACAAGCTATAGAACCTATAAAAAATGCTTGTCTTAATGCCGAGAATGATAGCCTGCAGAAGATAGGACAAAAGCTCAATACTTGTGTAGAAATTCGAGATAGAATAGCACGAGAAGTTAATAACGATCCTCCAGCATTGATAAATAAAGGGGGAGTGATAGCTAATGGTGTTAATCAAGAACTCGATGAGCTTAGAAAAATCGCTTTTTCAGGAAAAGATTATCTTCTTCAAATACAGCAACGTGAGATTGAAGAAACAGGTATCTCTAGTCTTAAAATAGCATACAATAATGTTTTTGGATACTATATAGAGGTGCGTAATGCACACAAAGAGAAGGTCCCTGCTGAGTGGATTCGTAAGCAGACTCTTGTGAATGCTGAAAGATACATTACACAGGAACTCAAAGAGTATGAGGAGAAGATTCTTGGTGCAGAGGATAAAATTCTCGCTTTGGAGACTAAAATTTATAATGATTTAGTATTATCATTGGCTGAATATATTCCATCAATACAGATTAATGCAAACCAGATAGCAAGAATTGATTGTCTGTTATCTTTTGCTAATTGTGCTAAGGAAAATAGATATGTTCGTCCAATAATTGTAGATGATGATGTCCTCGATATTAAGCAAGGTCGTCATCCTGTGATTGAGAAACAACTTCCTTTGGGAGAGAAATATATTGCTAATGATGTATATTTAGATACAAACACTCAACAAATTATTATTATTACAGGACCTAATATGGCTGGTAAGTCTGCATTGTTAAGACAGACCGCACTCATTACTTTGCTTGCGCAAATAGGATCGTTTGTCCCAGCTGAGAGTGCTCATATAGGTATTGTAGATAAAATATTTACTCGTGTTGGAGCTAGTGATAATATATCTGTGGGTGAATCTACCTTCATGGTTGAGATGAATGAGGCGGCAAATATCCTTAATAATGTCTCTCCAAAGAGTCTTGTCCTATTTGATGAGCTTGGTAGAGGAACTTCGACTTATGATGGTATCTCAATTGCCTGGGCTATTGTTGAGTATATTCATGAACATCAAAGAGCAAAAGCAAGAACACTTTTTGCAACTCATTATCACGAACTTAATGAGATGGAAAAGTCATTTAAGCGAATAAAAAATTATAATGTATCAGTAAAAGAGGTAGATAACAAAGTCCTGTTTTTACGTAAACTTGAAAGGGGAGGGAGTGAGCACTCTTTTGGTATACATGTAGCCAAGATGGCCGGTATGCCAAAAAGTATTGTGAAACGTTCGAATGACATATTAAATCAATTAGAGAGCGATAATCGTAAGCAAGGAATTTCGAAGCCGACAGCTGAGATTGCTCAGACAAGAGATGGCATGCAACTTAGCTTCTTCCAACTAGATGATCCAATATTATGTCAAATTAGAGATGAGATTCTTCATTTAGATGTAAATAATTTGACACCAGTTGAGGCTCTTAACAAGTTAAATGACATAAAGAAAATAATAAAGGGAAAGTAATACTTTCCCTTTATTATTTTTGAAAACTAATTCCTTTGTATTAATCATAATTTTAATCTTTATTCAATTTCCATAAGCCCTATCATAATGATTTTTTAATTCTAAACATTAGTATTATTATAAAAATGTATATTTGTCTTAATATTTAAACAAAAACTATATAATACTTAATGATAAGCTATGGGAAGCCGTGTTGAAAAAAGTTTAATCAATGCTAAAGTAAATCTACTATTTTACTTTCTATCCCTATTCTTTTCATTTTTCTCACGAAAAATCTTTCTCGATTCTTTAGGTGATAATTTTATAGGACTTACAGGTACTTTAGGCAGTATATTAGGATATTTAAACCTAGCAGAATTTGGGATAAGCGGTGCTATAAGTTTTTTTCTATATAAGCCATTGGTAGCTAATGACAGAAAAGAAATTAATCAGATAATATCATTATTTGGTTATTTGTATCGTAAAATTGGCACTTTTATAGCTATTGCAGGGGGATTTGTAAGCCTTTTTCTACCGTTTATTTTTTCAAAATCAGACATAAGTCTTTCTTTAGTATATTTTGTTTTCTATACTTTTTTATTATCCTCTTTAATAGGATATTTTATTAATTATAGAGAAATCCTTTTAGGAGTCGATCAAAAAAAATATATAGTTTCTATCTATTTACAAACAACTGGATTAATAAAGACTGCTTTACAAATTTGGTTAGTATATAATTATAAGAATATGTATTTGTGGGTAATAATAGAATTTACTTTCAATATTATTGCTTGTGTAATACTTAATTTTAGGATCAATCGTGAATATCCTTGGTTAGTAACAGATATTAATAAAGGTAAAGATTTACTGGTTAAATATCCTTATGTAGAAACAAAGATTAAGCAAATCTTCGTTCATCGGTTAAAGGATTTTTTCTTATCTCGCAGTGATGAGCTGTTCATTTTTGCATTTGTATCATTAAAGATGGTAGCTTTATACGGGAACTATTTGATGATTATAAATAAACTTATTGTATTTCTAAACGCAATATTAGATTCTGTAGGAGCAGGAGTTGGTAATTTAGTAGCAGAAGGTGATAAAAATAAAATTATAAAAGTATTTTGGGAGTTAATGGCTGTTAGGCATTTTTTCGCTGGATTTGTATGTTTTTCTGTTTATATGTTGTTAGAACCATTTATAACTTTATGGTTAGGAGCAGAATATATATTAGATAGTTATATACTTATTTTGTTGTTAATATATACTTATATTTATTTGTCACGTGGTACTATAGATATTTTCAATTATTCGTATGGCTTATATGCAGATACTTGGTCTGCATGGATTGAAATTATAATTAATTTAACTATAACACTAATAGTCGGATATTTTTACGGATTAGTTGGTGTTATATTAGGCAAAGTTGTAAGTGTATTTATAATTGGACTATTCTGGAAGCCATATTACCTTTTTACTTCAGGTTTTAAGTTATCTATATCAATTTATTGGTCTGGTACAATTAGATTTTATATAATAAATTCAATATCATTTCTTTCATCATATTATATCTCTATATATATTATATCAAAACCTGTTGACAATTTATTAAATCTGTTTTTTTATGCTGTTGTAATAGTATGCATTTATTCAGTAATTAATTTATCATTAATGTTCTTATTTTGTAATGGTACTCGCTCTTTATTTAAACGATTTATCAATTTTAGCTGTTAAATTTATTTTAAATGATATTTGTTAAATATTAAAATATAAAATATGATAATAATTTGTGATGCTCCAGGACAAACATGTAATAGATTATGGAGTTATGTAGATAGTATTGCAAGATGTATTGTTTTAAATAAAAAAATGGTAATCATTTTTTTTGATTATACAATTGATGATCTCCCAAACTTTAAAAAATGTCCATTTATTTATTTCCCTTTATATAATAGTTGGCTTTTGTCTATAGGCAATAATTGGGGAAGATTTAAGCATTTAACTTGGAAAGCTACTCATAATGATATAATCAATAAGGTTTATAGATCACTTGGATTTATTAATGGATGGAGTACTAGAGTCAATACATGTTATATTACTGCAGCAAAAGATGAACTTAAAAAGATATTTACGCCATCATATGAGATAGTAAATAAGTCAGAATATTTTATTCATAATATAAGAGAGGAATTTGATATAATCATTGGTGTTCATATTCGACGAGGAGATTATATTACATGGAATAATGGGGCTTTTTATTATAATTTTGATGTTTATGATGCTTTTTTAAAGCAATTACAAAATTTATATATAGATAAAAAAGTAGCATTTTTTATATCTTCAAATGAACTAATTAATGATTCTTATTTTATTGGAAGTAGTTGTTTTTATTATAAATCTTCAACAGCAATGGAAGACTTATATACATTATCATTATGTGATAAAATTATAGGGCCATTTAGTACTTTCTCTCGCTGGGCATCTTTTATTGGTGAAAAACCTTTATGTTTTCTAGAATCTCCAAAAATGATCATTAATGAAAGTGATTTTTCAGTAATTATTGACTATTATCACTTTGCTAATGGCAAAGAAATCGCTGATTGGTGATGTTAAATATTATAATATCTTTTTTAATATATGCTTTATGAACAGACTATTTGGTTGTTTTGTAATAATTAAAACAATTGGTTATTTTTTTTATGTAACTCTCTTTGCTAAATAACTTTGATCTTTCAACAGCATAATTGCTCATTTCTTTCCTCCGTTCTGGATTTTCATAAAGGTTAATTATAGCTTTAGCAAGCAAATTTGGAAGTTCGTCCAAATTATCTTTTTCGAGTATTATCGCACACTTTTCATCTACTGCTTCAGGAATACCTCCTGATCGTGTAACAATTAGTGGTAAGCCAGATGCCATACTTTCTATTGGAGATAGTGGGAACGCATCTTCCCATATTGATGGAACAATTCCAATATCAGCTATTTTTAATATAGATGGAATATTATCATATTCAACAAAACCTGTAAATATAATTTTAGATTCCATCTCACTAGCTTTTGCTTTGATTTTCTTAGTAAAATCATTTTCAATTAAATCTTCACCAAAGTTAATACTGCCTACTATTAATAATTTGATATTTGAATAATCTTTAAGTAATTCAAATGTTTCAATTAACTCTTTTATCCCTTTTTCAGATATTAACCTTCCTGAATATATAACTAAAAAATCATTATCATTTAAATTAAAGTCTTTTCTATAATAAACATTAGATGGGCATATATATATATCTAGATCTATTCCATTATAAATAACTTCACTTATTGATTTTGTATTAATACTATCTACTTGTTTTTTTATATAGTCAGATACTGTAATGATTTTATTACAACTATTTATGATTAATGATGATTGTTTGCTTTCTTTATTAAGAGTATCAGCATGGAGATGTAGTATTATAGGAATTTTTAATTGTTTTGCGGCATTAATGGTGTATCCTTGTCTATTTTCAATTACTACAATATCAATTTTAAGCTTTTTGATTTTATTAATTGCCCATATCCCATAATAGTCTGTAAAATAATCATAATAGAAATTCCTTTTTAAATTTTTTGCAAATAATCTTTTTAATCTATGTTTTATACTATAAAGATCTATATATATGAACTTACTATTTTTATAATTCAAAGATTTTTTTTGAGCAATTTTATCGTATTTACCAAAAACAAAGAATTTTATGTCTTTCGTATACTCATTATCATTAAGATAATAATCAATTAATAATTCGATTGCACCACCTTTTACTGGTGGTACAGGTAGTATACCGGGGGTAATTATTGCTACATTCATAGATTTACATAGATATAAAAGATTATATAACTAAAGTAGGTACTTTTTATTATTATATAAACTTTTTCACCACTTTTCTATATGTGGGCATATCTATATTATATTTCTCGCCTAACTCTATCATGTCAAAAAGAAGTCCTTTTATCTCTGAT
>JAEZKJ010000138.1 GCA_023415545.1 Bacteroidota bacterium | reverse complement strand
AAAACGGGTATTCCTGTAGAATGTGCTTTTATGTACAATACAACATACCGCGAAACAATACATTCATATGTTAATAATATCAATACTATTGAAGGTGGTACCCACGAAGCTGGTTTCCGTACTGCTTTGACACGTGTATTGAAGAAATATGCCGAGGATAGTAAAGCTTTAGAAAAAGCTAAAGTGGAGATCTCAGGAGAGGACTTCCGTGAGGGGCTTATCGCTGTTCTCTCAGTAAAAGTTGCTGAACCTCAGTTTGAAGGACAGACAAAAACAAAACTTGGTAATAGTGATGTAGGTGGTGCTGTAAACCAAGCTGTTGGTGAAGCTCTATCTAATTATTTGGAGGAACATCCAAGAGAGGCTAAAATTATTGTTGATAAGGTAATATTAGCTGCTACTGCTCGTATGGCTGCTCGTAAAGCTCGTGAATCTGTTCAGAGAAAGAGCCCAATGGGTGGTGGAGGACTTCCTGGTAAACTTGCTGACTGTTCAAGTAGAAATCCTGAAGAGTGTGAATTATTCCTAGTCGAGGGAGACTCTGCAGGTGGTTCAGCTAAACAGGGACGTAGCCGTGCTTTTCAAGCTATCCTTCCTTTAAGAGGTAAAATCCTTAACGTGGAAAAGGCGATGTGGCATAAAGCTTTCGAAAGTGATGAGGTTAATAACATCATTCAAGCATTAGGTGTACGTTTTGGTGTTGATTCGGAAGATAGTAAAAAGGCTAATATTGATAAACTACGATATAACAAAGTTATTATCATGACCGATGCCGACGTCGATGGTTCACATATCGACACACTTATCATGACACTATTCTATCGATACATGCCTGAACTTATTCAAGCTGGTCACCTTTATATTGCCAACCCTCCATTGTATCTATGCTCTAAAGGTAAAATAAAAGAGTATTGCTACACTGAAGAGCAGAGAATTGAGTTCATGAAGAAATACAATGCCGGATCTGAAAGTGGTGTTCATACACAACGATACAAAGGTCTTGGTGAGATGAACCCAGAACAACTTTGGGAAACAACTATGAATCCGGAAACAAGAGTTCTTAAACAAGTGACAATGGAGAATGCTGCAAGCATTGATTACACTTTCTCTATGTTGATGGGTGATGAGGTTGCTCCACGACGTGAGTTCATTGAAAACAATGCTACGTATGCTAATATTGACGCATAATATTTAACCTATTTATATTTTCTAGAGGGATATTCATATGAATATCCCTCTTTTTCTTTTATTGGATTTATATTAATGATAAAGTAAACATTATAATTTTATCTATAAATATTCGATTAAAAGAGACATTTTTAATTATTAATGTATAGTTATGAACAAATAAGAGGGTCGGATGATTTATATTTTAATTTATCATTAGATGTTATTTAAGGAAATGTGATAAATTTGAACAACAAAACCATAAATCCAAAAAAGTATGAACATAACCTTCAGAATTAAATATCGTACCGTATGGGGAGAAGAAATAGCAATAATTTTCAATGGAGATAAAAATAATCCTATTATGCTTTCTACCATCGATGGCGAGAATTGGAGTAAGACTTTAACATATGATGGAAAATACAACAATATAACATATAACTATGCTTTATATCGTAATGGTAAATGTGTTAGAGAAGAAGATAGTACAGTCCCACATCATTTACCTTTAAACATTGACTCCTGCATAAGTTATGTAACTGATGATAGTTGGAAAGATAAACCACATCACTCCTTCCTTTACTCATCTGCTTTTGCCAATAAAGATTTTATAAAAAACTACTCATTAAATATATCGCCTTCGGAAAGTTATATCCTTTTCAGGGCAATAACACCTTCCATCAACAGAAGAAATGCTTATCTTGCTATAAGCGGTATGGGTTCATTTTTAGGTAATTGGGACAAACAGAAAGCTGTTCCAATGCAGCAAGTTGGAGAAAATGAGTGGTGGGCACTAGTTAACACCTCTTTCCTTCATTTCCCCATTGAATACAAATTTGTTGCTTGTGACAAAAAATGTAAAGAGATAATTGATTGGGAAGAGGGTAAAAATAGAACTTTATATATTGAGCATTTGCATCAGGGTGATGTATATGCTACACCTGAAGTTGAAGTAAAATTTACTTCACATGTTGAAAAAGTAGCAGGTACAGCAATCCCAGTTTTCTCCTTACGTAGTGAAGGAAGTTTTGGAGTTGGTGACTTTGGTGATTTAAAGATGTTAGTCGATTGGGCTGTTGATACTCATCAAAGCGCAATACAGATTCTTCCTATAAATGATACTACGATTAACAATAGTTGGACCGACTCATATCCATACAATAGCATCTCTATTTATGCTTTCCATCCAATGTACATTGATATTCGACAACTACCTGCTCTTAATGATAAAAAGTTGGAAGAGAAGTATGAAAAGGAGAGAAAAGCACTTAATAAGCTACCTCAAATAGATTATGAAAAGGTAAATCGTTCGAAAAGAAGCTACTTAAGAGAGCTCTTCAATCAAGAAAGCAGTGAAATATTATCTTCAAAAAGTTTCAAAGAGTTCTTCAAAAATAATGAAGAGTGGCTCATGCCTTATGCTGCTTTCAGCTATTTACGTGATATATATAATACACCACAATTTAGCTCATGGCCCAAGTATTCAACATTTAATTATGATGAAATAAAAATGCTTTGCAGTGAAACTAGCGAATCATATAAAGAGATATCATTTTATTACTTTATTCAATTCATACTTCACGAACAGTTACTTGAAGCTAGTAATTATGCAAGGCAAAAAGGTATAATTTTAAAAGGTGACATACCTATTGGAATTAGTCGCAACAGCGTTGAGGCATGGGTAGAACCATTTTATTTCAATATGAATGGGCAAGCAGGAGCACCACCTGATGCATTCTCAAAAAATGGACAAAATTGGGGATTCCCTACTTATAACTGGGAAGTTATGGAGAAAGATAATTATAGGTGGTGGCAAAGAAGATTCCGCAAAATGGCGGAATATTTTACTGCTTACAGAATAGATCATATATTGGGCTTTTTTAGGATATGGGAAATACCGGAAAACTCTGTTCATGGATTACTTGGACAGTTTGTTCCAGCATTGCCTATGAGTGCTATAGAGATAGAGCAATATGGACTTCGTTTCCAGGAAGATTTTATGACTAAACCGTTTATCAATGAAGATATTCTTAATAGAGTATTTGGTGATAAAAAAAATGAGGTAAAAGAGAAATTCTTAAAAATTATACATGATGACATTTATGAATTGTTACCTGAATATGATACTCAACGTAAGGTAGAAGCATTTTTTTTAGGTAAAAATGATGAAGAAAGCAAATTTATCAAGGAAGGGTTATACTCACTGATAAGTAATGTTCTGTTTGTAAAAGACAGAAAATTACCAAATATGTATCACCCAAGAATTGCTGTTCAAGATGATTTTATTTTCGAAAAATTAAATTGGCAGGAGAAAGAGGCTTTCAACAAACTTTATAACAACTATTTCTACAATCGCCATAACAAGTTTTGGTATGAAGAGGCTATGAAAAAGCTTCCGGTATTAATCAACTCTACTAATATGCTGGTATGTGGTGAAGATTTAGGTATGGTTCCTGATTGTGTGCCATGGGTAATGGATGAGTTGCAGATATTGAGCCTTGAAATTCAACGTATGCCCAAAAGAATAGACCATGAATTCGGCCATGTATGGGAATATCCATATAAATCAGTTTGTACTATCTCTACCCACGACATGAGCACACTTAGAGGCTGGTGGGAGGAGGATTATGAAGTTTCCTGCAAATATTATAATAATGTTCTTGGTCATTGGGATAAAACACCTAAACAGGCTCCAGGATGGCTATGCGAAGAGATTGTTAAACATCATTTAGAATGTAACTCCTTACTATGTATTCTTTCATTTCAAGATTGGCTATCGATAGATGAAGATATACGTAACAAAGATGTAGAATCAGAGAGAATAAATTATCCTGCCAATCCACGACACTATTGGAGATACAGAATGCATCTTACTATAGAGGAATTGATGAAAAGTGAAAAAATTAATAATAAAATAAGGAATTTGATAGATAATAGTGGAAGAATTTAAATCGCTATTATATACTAAAATCGCCATATCATTCTCTTTTAAGGAGATAGATATGGCGATTATTTTATTTAAGTTTTTATTTTTCTTTAATCAAGAATACACATCCGGCTCCAATAATTAGAAAAAGACCTG
The DNA here is from genome assembly GCA_023415545.1 of Bacteroidota bacterium. Lineage (GTDB taxonomy): Bacteria > Bacteroidota > Bacteroidia > Bacteroidales > Bacteroidaceae > Phocaeicola. The sequence goes on along the minus strand of JAEZKJ010000138.1, from coordinate 15,330 downwards.
CAATTACAAGCATATCAACTTCCGGAGCAATATTTCCAGATAAAGTAAACATATTCAAAATTGTTCCACCCAATGCAGCTGCAACAATTTGTGGGATACATATTGTTCCATTAAAAAGACCTAAATAGGTACCCATATGTCCACCTTTAAGAGCATTAGTAAGTAAAGTAAATGGTAATGCAAGCATTGCAGCCCAAGCAAAGCCTATCAATATGAATGAGAAAAACAGTGCATATTGATTCTCAATAAAGAATATTGAAATAAATCCTAATCCTCCAAGCAAAAGGCTTAAGGAATAAGCAAACTTCCGATTGTTGAAAAGTGGTATTACTGTAGCCCAAATGACAGAACCAATTGCTTGGACAGCAAACAGAATACCGACCCAGTCACCGGCATTTTGATACTGAATAGATTGAGTATTAAGTTTTACAACAATTGCTCCATCAACAACAGTTTGAATAACAGGAGTATCGAACACATTTGCAGCAACTGTTCCATTAGTATAAGTCCACATAAACATAAAAGCAGCCCAACAGAAAAATTGAACAAGTCCTACAGTCCAAAAAACTTTAGGTGCTTTTACAAGTAATTTTATCATATTACTCTTTTCATTCTTCTCTTTTTCAGTTATTCCATGGCACTCAGCATATTCTTTAGGAGGCATCTCCTTAACTTTTATTGTAGTATATATTACACACAGAATAAGAATTATTGCACCAATATAGAAGGAATATTTTACAGAATCGGGTATTACTCCTTTGGGAGCTATGTTACTAATCCCTATAGCTGCGAAAATAAATGGGAATAGATAACCTGCAAGACTACCTGCATTACAAAGAAAACTTTGAATAGAGTAAGCTAATCCTTTTTGTTTCTCATTCACCATATCTCCTACCATCATCTTAAATGGTTGCATAGCCATATTTATTGAGGTATCAAGAAACATTAAAGATATTAGTCCGAAAATCATAGCAGAAGAACTGTTAAGTCCAAAACTTCCTGCATTTGGTAATAGAGCCATCACAATTACTGCAATAATAGCTCCGGCAAATAAATATGGGATTCTTCTGCCAAAACGTGTCCAAGTTCGATCACTCATAGAGCCAACAATAGGTTGAACAATAATACCCGCTAAAGGAGGGAGAATCCAAAAATAACTCAGATTATGTGGATCAGCACCAAGAGTTGAAAATATCCTACTTATGTTTGCACTTTGAAGAGCATAAGCAATTTGAACTCCAAAGAAGCCGAAACTTATGTTCCAAAGCTTCATAAAACTTAAATCTTTAATTTGGCTCATAGTTTTAGTTAGTTAAAAAAAAAGTTATAGTCTTTCTGTTCTTAGTTCTAGTTTATAGTCTTAGTTTATAATTTCATCACTTCTTCTTCAAAATTATATTTATCTCCTTTAGCTTTATTTCGCAGTTTACTTCTATAATTATAGATAGTTGCCAAGGAATATCCTAAGAAATGAGCAATGCTATTACTGTCAGTGACTCCTAGTTTGATTAAAGCAAATATACGAAGTTCAGTGGTAAGTATCTCACCATATTTTGGATAAATTCTAGCATCCTCGACCAATAAATTATTAAACTTATCAATAAAATGTGGGAAAAGTTCTATGAACGATTTATCGAATTCATGATAAAAATCTTTTCTTTCATCTTTAATAAACTCTTCCGACTTTATAGCTTTAAAAAGCTCATCTATCTTTGATGCCATAGCTAATTTGACTAATGATCGCCTATATTGCTCTATTTTATCAAGATAATTCACACATTTATCTAAATAACGTCCTATATAAACTACCTTAATATAACCGGTCTGTTCCAACTCTTTATTGACATTTTGTAGCTGTTCATTTGCTGTACTCAAATTAAGACGCATTTCTGAAAGTTTTTTCATCCATGAATAGAGATAAAATATTGCAGCAAGCAGAAAAACAGAGAGAATGCTTATGCTTATAAGTAATATATTTGATATATTTTGTGCCTTCTCTTCTTTAATTTTATATGCCTTATCAATAATAGGAAAGAATTTTGTTACCTCAATGAATCTTAATCGCGCATTACATGCCACAGCATCTTCCATTGATTGACTTAAATAACGGTATGCTCTATCAATATCTCCAACTTCAAACATTAGTTGAGCTAATTTTTGTAATGAAGCATATTCACGAGTACCATTTTCAAGATCTACTATTGCTGTATTAGCAAGATAATATATCTGTTTTTCTTTATTCCCCATTGCTGCATAGGTATCCGAAATTGTATAGTTTATATATGCTTTTTGCTGGCGATTAGGTGATTTATTAAGAAGAGAATTTAGCAAAATTAAAGAGGAATCAGGACGGCCATTAATTGTATACTTTTCAGCCTCAACGATTCCTCTATCAATTTCATTGTCTGTAGTAATTATAATAGAATCTCTGTATTCTTTAGTTTTATATAAATATTTTTTCTTTTCATCACCTCCTACAGTATAATCAGCGAGCCATCCATAGTATGCTCTGTAGGTGCGATAATAATAATTTAAAAGTTCCCTGTTTAATTTTGATTTATCTATACTTTGAAGTAATTCATTAGCCTCATTATACATGCCCATCAGTCCATAAACTTCTGATTTCTTTATAACCAAATCATTAATCAAGGCATCATTATTATCTTCTACAATTTTACTCATCATGCACACACATGACAAAGCTGAATCTGTTTGAAAATGTAAAAATTCAGAATATAGGGTATTATATAGTTTATATAAATCCGTTCGATTATAACAACTGCTAATTTGAGATTTTAAAGATTCAATATTATTTTCTCGTTTTAATAAATACTTACCCTTGTTATCAATTACATTGTCAAGTCTATTTATTACTGTGCTATATGGTTTTACATCTGCATATACTGATATGCAAAGTATGCTAAATAATAGAGATAGAGAAAAGAACTTTTTCATATCTTCTGAATAAAATTTTAAGGTCAACAATTTGATAAATATAGTACATATAATCAAATTATACTTTATTAATCATTTATATTTTTCATATTATAAAATAAATAAAACGGCTTAGTTTCAAACATTTAATGTAATTATACATTTATATAAATATTCTAGTAAAACAAAAAAATGTTGTAACTTGATAATTTTGACATAAAACGTATAATCCTTATTAAATATGAAAAAATTTAATTTAATTATTGCACTACTAATATTCCCATTATTAAATAATTACGTTATTGCGGGAAATATAAAGAAGTTATCCCCTACATTCTGGTGGGCTGGGATGAAAGACACAACTCTTCAGGTAATGATGTATGGCGATAATTTATACACCGATAATGTATCATTATCAACAGGTGACATAAAAATAAAAGAGATTGTTAAGGTTGATAATCCCAATTATCTGATTATCTATCTGGATATTGCCAAAGCAAAAGCTCAGAAATTTAATTTTATTCTATCAAAAGATAACAAGAAAACCATTGTACCTTATGAACTAAAGCAACGTAAAGTTAATTCATCACTGGTTGAGGGTTTCACAGCGCAAGATGTTCTATATCTTATTATGCCCGACAGATTTAGCAATGGAGACACCGGCAATGACGTAATAAAAGGAATGCGTGAAAAGAGTGTTGATAGAAGTAACCCATCGGCACGGCATGGTGGAGATATAAAAGGGGTTGAAAATAAACTTGACTACCTCAAAGATCTTGGTATTACAGCTATATGGTTTAACCCTCTATTAGAAAATGATATGACACAAACATCATATCATGGTTATGCTATAACTGATTATTACCAAATAGACAGACGTTTTGGGACAAATGAGGAGTTCAAAAAATTTGTAGACTTTTCACATGAAAAAGGTATAAAGGTTATTATGGATATGATATTTAATCATTGTGGACGCAATAGCTATCTATTTGAGGATATGCCATCAAAAGATTGGTTCCATAATGGAGATCAATATACCCCTTGCTCCTTTCAAACTATTTCACAATCGGATCCATATGCATCCGAAGCAGTTAAAATATCCGCTGAAAAAGGATGGTTCGATACGGTTATGCCTGATTTAAATCATAATAATCGTCTTGTTGAAGATTTCCTTATTCAAAATAGCATTTGGTGGATAGAATACTCGGGAATTAATGGGATTCGTCAGGATACTCATCCTTATGCAGATTTTGACATGATGTCTCGATGGTGTAAAAAGGTATTGAATGAATATCCAAGATTTAATATTGTAGGTGAATGTTGGTTGAATAGTAACGTACTAGTATCATATTGGCAAAAAGATAGTAAGCTTGCATCACCCAAAAACTCAAATCTGCCTTCAGTAATGGACTTTCCTTTGCAAGGAATAATGAATTATGCTTTTACAGGAGAAACGGGTGAGTGGAATGGAGGATTATTTAATATTTACGAATATCTTTCACAAGATTTCGTGTACAGCAATCCTCACAATCTACTAGTGTTTTTAGATAATCATGATACTTCTCGATATTATGCTCAACCTAAAGATACCAGTAACCTTAATAGATATAAACAAGCTATATCATTTATGTTGACCACTCGTGGTATACCACAACTCTACTACGGAGATGAAGTTTTGATGACAGGCGATAAGGCCAATGGAGATGGAATGTTAAGATGTGATTTCCCCGGTGGATGGGAAGGAGATAAAAATAATTTTTTTAGTGAACAAGGAAGAGATGATAGACAAAACATAATTTTCAATTTTTTAAAAAAAATATTACATTGGAGGCATGAAAATAGTGAACTTATTGCTAAGGGGGCAATAAAACATTATCCTCCACAACATGGTGTTTATGTATATCAAAGAAAATTAGGTGATAAATCTATCTTAGTTATACTAAATGGTACAAGCAAAAATCAGACTTTAGAGTTATCACTCTATAAAGAGGTGATTCCTAAAAATAAAGCTAAAAATATAATTGACGGTAACATTGTTGATTTAAATAATCAGATACAATTAACAAACAGGGATATCTTGATTTTAGAGTTTTAAAACTTAATAAAGAGTTATATTTTTTAGCTGTAATACAAATTGTAACAACCTATTTGTCAACAGTTTAATAATTTATCTGCTATTAAAAGATTTATATTTTTTTTATGTATAAAATTAACAATATACACAAAATATAAATTTGTAATAGTAGTGCTCATTTTAAACTATCTATTTATTTGAACTGACATTTTAATATATACTAATATGAAAATAAAAGAAATAACACTTACATTACTATTAATTTGTTTTTCACTATCAATAAACTCACAAACATCTATTTCATCTCCTGATGGTAATTTAAAATTGACTTTTTCTGTTGACAAAGATGGTGCTCCTACCTACGATTTGAGTTTTAACAATAAACTTGTTATTAAACCAAGTAAACTTGGTTTAGAGCTAAAAAAAGAGGATCCAAATAAGAAAACAGATTTTGAATGGAAAGATAATATTGAAAATAATTATGATTCTAAAACAAATTTACAGAATGATTTTATTTTAAAAGAGACAAAAACATCAAGTTTTAATGAAAATTGGCAACCTGTCTGGGGAGAAGAAAAAGAGATAAAAAACTGCTATAACGAGCTTCTAGTAACACTTTACCAAGCCAAAACAGATAGGACTATGTTGATACGTTTCCGACTATTTAACGATGGACTTGGTTTTAGATATGAATTTCCTCAACAACAAAATTTAAACTATTTTGTTATAAAGGAAGAACATTCCCAATTTGCGATGAATGGGGATCACAAAGCATTCTGGATTCCTGGAGATTATGACACACAGGAGTATGATTACACTACCTCAAAATTATCAGAAATTAGAGGTTTGATGAAAAAAGCAATTACTCCTAACTCTTCTCAAACAGTATTCTCTCCAACAGGTGTACAGACAGCACTAATGATGAAAACTGAGGATGGTCTATATTTAAATATTCACGAAGCAGCACTTGTTGATTACTCATGTATGCATCTTAATCTTGATGATAAGAATATGATTTTTGAATCTTGGCTTACTCCCGATGCACAAGGAGATAAGGGATATATGCAAACTCCTTGTCAATCTCCATGGCGTACCATCATTGTCAGTGATGATGCGCGTGATATCTTAGCATCTCGTATTACACTAAACTTAAATGAGCCTTGTAAAATTGAAGATACATCATGGATCAAGCCTGTTAAGTATATAGGTGTATGGTGGGATATGATAACTAACAAAGGAAGTTGGGCCTATACTGATGAATTACCAAGCGTAAAATTAGGAATTACTGATTATAAAAAGACAAAGCCAAATGGACGTCACTCAGCAAATACAGAAAATGTTAAGAAATACATTGATTTCGCTGCCAAACATGGTTTTTCTCAAATATTAGTTGAAGGATGGAATGAAGGTTGGGAGGATTGGTTTGGACATAGCAAAGATTATGTCTTTGACTTTGTTACTCCTTATCCTGATTTTGATGTGAAAGCTTTGCAAAACTATGCTAAATCAAAGGGTGTTCGCCTTATGATGCATCACGAAACATCATCTTCAGTACGTAATTATGAGCGTCACATGGATGCTGCTTACAAATTTATGGTAGAAAATGGATACAACTCCGTAAAGAGTGGTTATGTGGGTGATATTATTCCTAGGGGAGAGCATCACTATGGTCAATGGATGAATAACCATTATCTATATGCTGTAAAAAAAGCTGCTGATTACAAAATAATGGTTAATGCACACGAAGCTGTTAGACCAACAGGATTATGTAGAACCTACCCTAACCTTATTGGTAATGAATCGGCAAGAGGCACAGAATACGAATCGTTCGGGGGTAATAACGTTAACCACACTACAATCTTACCTTTTACCCGACTTATTGGTGGTCCTATGGATTATACCCCGGGGATTTTTGAAACAAATTGTAGTATTATGAATCCCAATAATACCTCACAAGTGCGTTCTACATTAGCTCGACAGCTTGCTCTTTATGTTACTATGTATAGCCCTTTGCAAATGGCTGCAGATATTCCTGAGAATTATGAGAGATTTATGGATGCATTCCAATTCATTAAAGATGTTGCTTTAGATTGGGATGTTACTAAATATCTTGAAGCTGAACCAGGTGAATATATAACCATTGCTAGAAAGGCAAAAGGTAGTAATGATTGGTATATAGGATGTACTGCCGGTGAAGGGGGACATAAGTCAAAAATTGATTTTAATTTCCTTGATAAAGGGAAAAAATATATGGCTACAGTTTACCAAGATGGCAAAGATGCTGATTGGAAAACTAATCCACAATCTTATATTATAAAAAAGGAGGTAATTACAAATAAGAGTAAGATGAATATAACAGCTGCTAATGGTGGCGGTTTTGCTATTAGCGTGAAAGAGATAAATTAATACTTTATAATCTATTTTTTAACCTAAACTTAATTGACTTTTTATTAGACTAGAATTAACTAAATATCTTTTCAATCTTAACTTAATAATTTATCAAAAGTCATATGACTAAACAAAGAACTTATATAAACCCAACTTTAAATTTAAAGACATGAAAGAAAAAATTATGTTTAAATTATTACTCCTTTTTATAGGAGTATTCGTGTCCGCAGATTTGTTTGCACAACAAATTAATGTCAAAGGACTCGTAAAAGACGCCTCTGGGGAACCTATTATTGGCGCAAATGTTATTGTGAAAGGCACTACCAATGGCACTATAACAGACTTCGATGGTCGATTTCAATTAGAAGCAAATAAAGGCAGTATTTTAGTATTTTCATTTGTTGGCTACCAAACTCAAGAACAACCAGCAGCTTCAAACATGGTTATTGTATTGGAAGACGATTCAAAAATGCTTGAAGATGTAGTCGTTATCGGTTATGGCCAAGTAAAGAAAAATGATGCCACAGGTGCTGTTACAGCTATCAATGCTGATAAATTAACTAAAGGTATGGCTACCTCGGCATCCGACCTTTTAGTAGGTAAAGCTGCCGGTGTAAGCGTAGTAACTGATGGTGGAGCTCCAGGTTCTGCAGCTACAATACGTATCCGTGGAGGTTCTTCTATGTCAGCAAGTAATGACCCATTGATAGTTATTGATGGTGTTCCTGTTGATAATAACGGTATTAAAGGTATGGCAAACCCATTATCAAGTATCCATCCTAATGATATTGCTAGTTTCACTATTCTTAAAGATGCATCGGCTACAGCTATATATGGTTCACGTGCATCTAATGGTGTCATCATTATCACTACTAAAACAGGAAAGACAGGTAAAGTAAATGTAAACTATAGTGGTACATTCTCTATAAGCACTAAGGATAAAACTGTTGATGTAATGGAAGCACAAATTTTTTCTGATTATGTAAAAAGTTTATATGCTGCCGATTCTCCACAAGTACAAGCTTTGGGTACATCAAATACAAATTGGCAAGATGAAATATTCAGAACAGCTTTCAGTACTGACCACAACGTAAGCGTTTCAGGAGCTCTTCCTAACATGCCTTACCGTGCTTCAGTTTCATATACAGATGAAAATGGTATTCTAAAGACTTCAAATTTGCAACGTAGCACAGCCTCTATTTCACTTAACCCTAAATTCTTTAACAACAAACTTGACATCAAGATCAATGTAAAGGGAGTATACAACAAAAACCGTTATGCTGACACTGGAGCAATCAATTCAGCCATACAGTTTGACCCTACTCAACCTATTTATATGGAGGGTTCTCAATATGGTAATGGTTACTATATGTCTTTGGATTCAAATAACGAACCTATTAAAATTGGTCTTGCTAACCCTCTATCATATTTGAATGAAGTTCACGATAAATCTACTATTTATAGAAGTATCGGTAATATACAAGTGGACTATCAGTTCCCATTTCTAGAAGGTTTACGTGCTAACTTAAATGTTGGATACGACGTATCAAAAAGTGATGGTGAGAGATATGTTGATGATAACTCAGCTGTAAGCTGGTGTACAGGTAGTTTTAAAAATGGTTTTGGTGAAAACACTAAATATTGGCAGTTAAAGAGAAACCAACTTTTGGATTTCTATCTAAATTATGTCAAGGATTTTAATAGCAATAATCATTTCGACATAATGGCCGGTTACTCTTGGCAACATTTCTATAGCAATGTACGTACAAGCTATCCATACTCAGATGCTATGGCAAATAAATATGGTTCGGAAACATATAAAGATGATGATCCTGAATACCCAACAGAAAGTTACCTTATATCTTTCTTCGGACGTATGAATTACACATTAATGAACAGATATCTACTCACATTTACTTTGCGTGATGATGGTTCTTCACGTTTCAGTAAGAAAGACCGTTGGGGTTTATTCCCATCTGTTGCACTTGCATGGAAACTAAAAGAAGAATCTTTCTTAAAAGATGTATCTGCTGTTTCTGAACTGAAACTTCGCTTGGGTTGGGGTATCACAGGTCAGCAAGACCTTAACAATGGTGACTATCCATATCTGGCTCGATATACATATAGTAAAGCTGGTGCAAACTATTTCTTTGGTGACAATATTTATCCATTAGTTCGTCCTGAAGCATATGATGAACATTTGAAATGGGAAAAAACAACTACATGGAATGCAGGAATGGATTTTGGTTTCATAGAAAATCGTTTTTCAGGAACTTTAGATTTCTATTATAGAAAGACAAAAGATTTGCTCAACAGAGTACCTATTCCTGGAGGTTCAAACTATAATAATGAACTTCTTACAAACGTAGGTTCACTTGTTAATAAAGGTGTTGAACTAACTTTGACCGCTCGTCCTATTATGACAGAGGATTGGAATTGGGAAATAAACTACAACGTATCCTACAACAAGAACAAGATAACAAAACTTACTTTCAATGATGATCCAAGTTATCAGGGAGTAATACATGGTGGTATCGATGGAGGTACAGGAAACAACATCCTTATACATCAAGTAGGCAAACCTTATAACTCATTCTACGTATACAAACAGGTATATGATCAAAATGGAGCTCCTATCGAAGGATATTACGAAGACATCGATGGTGATGGCCAAATAAAAAAGGAGAATGATCTTGTAGCTTATAAAAAAGCTACTCCTGATGTTATTATGGGACTATCATCAACTCTTTCTTATAAAAATTGGGATTTTGCATTTGCATTGAGAGCAAGTATAGGTAACTATGCATATAATAATGTTCAATCGAATACTGAAGCTCACGGAAGTTCAATTTACGACCCAGCAGGTTTCCTCAAAAATCGTAATAATAGTGCTGTAGCTACTAACTTCTTGGACGTACGTTACTTCTCAAGCTATTATATTCAAAATGCTTCATTCTTAAAATGTGATAACATCACTTTAGGCTATAGATTTGATAAGATTTTTAATGAAAATCAGAATGCAAGAATATATGCAACTGTACAAAATCCATTCACTATAACAAAATATGATGGAGTAGATCCAGAGTTTAATAATAATGGTATCGACAATCGTATTTATCCTCATGCACGAGTATTTATGCTTGGATTAAATGTTAACTTTTAAATTGTAGCATCATGAAAACATATAAACAAATTATATTATCAACTGCTTTCGCAGCAGGATTACTTTTCTCAGTCTCTTCTTGTGTGGATGACTTGAATACATTGCCATTAGCACCTACTGAGACTACAAGTGATAAAGTATTCTCGGATAACCTAGATGTATATACTAGCTCTTTGGCAAAAATCTACTCTGGTCTTGCTATCGGAGGTAATAGTGGTGGTGAAGGAGATCAAGATATAGCAGGTGTTGATGGCGGTAGCCAAGCATCGTTCTTACGTGGTCTATGGAACCTTCAGGAGCTATCTTCGGACGAAGCACATTGTTGCTGGGGTGATGCAGGTGTAAACGACCTTAACACTATGACATGGACATCGGGAAATGTATTCGTTAAAGGTTTATACTACAGATTCCTCTATCAAGTACAGATGGCTAATGCATTCCTTCGTAAAACAGTAGATGATGAGTTAACTAAAAACAAAGTCAGCGACTCGGATAAGGCAATTATCAAACAGTATAGAGCTGAAGCACGTTTCCATCGCGCATTGGCATATTATTACTTACTTGATATGTTCAGAAATGTACCTTTTGTAAATGAGGAGAGTGCTATTGGTACATATCCAAAACAAGAAACTGCTGAAAATATTTTCAACTATATAGAAAGTGAGCTACTTGCTGTTGAACCTGAAATGCTAAACCCTACTGTTGGATACAGTAGTACTGATTATGGACGTGCAACGAAAGCTGCTGTTTGGGCACTTCTTTCTAGACTTTATCTTAATGCAAAAGTTTATATCAATAGCCCAAAATATACAGAAGCAATCACTTATTGTAATAAGGTTATAAATGCCGGATTCAAATTAGAGCCTCAATATGCAAATTTATTCAAAGCTGATAACTATAAATCGGCTGAAATGATTTTCCCTATACGTTACGAGGGTGCTAATAATCAGACTTGGGGTGGTATGACATTCCATATCTGCTCTACCGTTCCATCTGCTTTGAAAAATGAAATTAATGCTCAGGATGCATGGCAAGGTAATAGAGCAAAAATCTCTCTTATCAACATATTCAAGAAGGAGAATAATTTGGACAAAGATAGCCGTATGAATATGATTAGAGTAGACTTAACAGAGAATCAAGAGATTGTAAATCCATCTGTTTTCCCAGGGAATGGGACTCCGGTTGTGAAATATGTTAATAAAAATAGTGATGGAACAACACCTGCTTCAAATCTTGTTTGGGTTGACTTCCCTCTATTCCGTTTAGGAGAAATTTATTTAACTTATGCTGAAGCAGTACTTAGCGGTGGCACAGGAGGTGATAAAGACAAAGCATTGGAATATGTTAATGCCCTTAGAAAAAGAGCTTACAACAATGATAATTCAGCAGCTATCAGCCTTGATGATCTAACTCTTGATTATATTCTCGATGAGAAAGCTCGCGAATTCTTCTTCGAAGCTCAACGTCGTACCGACCTTGTCCGTCACAACAAGTTTACAGGTGATAACTATATATGGACTTGGAAAGGTAGCACACAGGCTGGTCGTTCTGTAGATAGCTATTTAAATATTTTCCCTCTTCCTGCTGATGAAGTTGGTTCAAATTCAAATCTTAAACAGAATCCAGGTTATTAATCTTTGAACTTTAAAATTAAAAAATATGAAAAAAATTAATATACTTCTATTCTCATTGCTCACCTTTTCAACTTTTATGAGTTGCAGCAATGATAAAGATGTTTTCATCGAAGAAGATGAATACCTCGTTCCTCCGGTTTTGAAAACTATATTACCGGAAAATGAGATTTTTACAGAGAATACTAATATGAATAATAATATTGGTTATGTACTTTGGGATAAAGCTGACTATGGATATAGCGCACCTGTTAAGTATATTCTGCAAGCCGATACTGCAGGTGGAGACTTTAGTAAACCTATAGAGATTGGTAGTTCATCGACTAACCAACTAATTTTGACTGCTAAAATGCTTAATAGTGCAGGTATGAACTTTACCGTTAAAATGGTGCCTGTAACTCTAAGTATGAGACTAATGACTCAAATTACATCTATAGATTTCAATGCTCCAGTTCAAAAAGTTCTCTATTCAAATATTCAGAACATAACTTTCACCCCTTACATAGCAGAAATACCTATGAAAGCAGCTTATTATATTGTAGGTAGTGCTCTTGTTGGATGGGGTAATGATCCTGCAAATATTGGTGCTGATTTACAACCATTCTTCGCAGCGAACAATAATATGAAAGAAAAGTTATATTCATATACAGGTTATTTCAAAGCTGATGGAATTAAGCTAATAACTATGCCGGGTGATTGGAATACAGCAGGTGCCTTTGCTAGTTCAGGTGCATCGGGTGACGTTAGCTTAAAGAATGAAGGAGATAACTATAATTTTAGTGTTGCAGGATACTATACATTTACTGTTGATTTCGCAGCAGGTAAATATACATGCACTCCTTTCGATGCTTCTTCGGCTCCTAAATTTAATACTGTAGGAATTATTGGTGATGCTACTCCAAAAGGTTGGGATGCTTCAACTCCTATGGAACTTGTCGTTGGACAGGAACATCTATGGGTATTAAAGAAAATTGATCTTGTTGGTGGAAAATCAATGAAGTTCCGCGCTAACGACTCTTGGGATGATGCTAGTAATGGTGGTGGTAACTGGGGAACCGGTGAAATACCATTTGGTAAAGCTGAAAACAGTGGCGGAAGTGGTAACATTGCTATTGAAAAAGGTGGAGAATATTTCATTCAGTTTAATGACCTAACCGGTGAATATATTATTATGCCTTTAAAGAATGCGCAGAAAAAATAGGTAATAGTTAAATAATTAGAGAGGTCATATCAAGATTAACAAAATCTTGTTATGGCCTCTTTTTATATCTGCTCTTTTATGAAAACAAAGAAAAATTTTCACCAACTATGGAATCTTATAATTCTGATTCCATTATTATGTAGTTGCTCTTCAAATAAAAATGAAGATGTTTATATTGTAAAGCCTATTATTAAGGGTGGGATAAGCACCGATTTAGAGGCAGCAGATGCTGATAAACCACTTACCATAATATTCAAAGCTGAAGCTACCAGTGAATTATTCAACTATAGTGGGGATTTATATGCTCATATTGGAGTAGTAAATGAAGGAACTTGGCTATATGTACCTGCAGCCTGGGATAAAAATATTGAAAAGTGCAGAATGATAAAGAGTGAAGAAAACATATGGAAACTCACTCTATCATCATCAATAAGATCTTGGTTTAATTCAGGAGAAACTCCTGTTACCAAAATTGGCATTGTGATTAGGAATGAAGATGGAACAAAGAAAGGATTACCAAATGACTTCTTCATTAATGTCACTGATTCCAAGTATAAAAACTTTGTTCCGGCAGCTATAAAGAGTGCTACATTACCTTCAGGATTATTAGAAGGTATAAACATTGTTGATAACTCAACAGTTACTCTTGTACTGTATGATAAAGATAAAAATGGTAATCATAAAGATTTTGCTCATATTGTTGGTGATTTCAATAATTGGACCTTATCAAATGATAGTAAATCGCAAATGAACAGAGATGATGCAGCGGGATGTTGGTGGATCACTTTCACAGGACTTGATAGTAATAAGGAGTATGCATTTCAATATTATGTTGGGACAACAGGTGGAGAGACAATACGGCTTGCTGATGCTTATACAGAGAAGATTCTTGATCCTGACAATGACAAATATATTGATGCTTCAACATATAATCAAAATAAAACATATCCTGCAGGTGGTAAAGGATTAGTATCTACATTTCAAATAAAAAAAGATAACTATTCGTGGGCAGTACAAAATTATAAAATCATTAATCCGGAAAAATTGGTAATATACGAACTTAACATACGTGATTTTTCAACAGCAAGAAACATTTCAGCTGTGCTCGATAAATTAAGTTACCTCAAATCACTTGGTATAAACGCCATTGAGCTTATGCCTGTACAGGAGTTCGATGGAAATAGTAGTTGGGGTTATAATCCATGTTTCTATTTCGCAATTGATAAAGTTTATGGTACAAAAGAGATGCTTAAGAAGTTTATTGATGAGTGCCATAAAAATGATATTGCTGTTATTTTTGATATTGTATATAATCATGCAACAGGCAATATGCCATTTGCAAAACTTTATTGGGATAGCAATAACAATAAAACGGCTTCAAACAATCCATATTTCAATGTTGATGCGCCACATCCTTATAGTGTTTTCCAAGATTTTAACCATGAAAATGCATTGGTACGTAAGTTTTTCAAACGTAATTTAAAGTTTTTAATTAATGAGTTTAAGGTAGATGGTTTCCGTTTCGACCTATCAAAAGGTTTGACACAGGTATCATCAACTGAAGCAACTGCCGGTAACTATGATGCATCGCGAGTAAATATCATTAAAGATTATAATGACGCTATAAAAGCTGCAAATCCTGATGCTTTCGTAATACTGGAACATTTTTGTGAAAATAAGGAGGAGAGTGAACTCGCAAGTGAAAATATGCATTTATGGAGGAATTTAAACAACTCATTCTGCCAATGCGCTATGGGATATAGCGATAACAGTAGTTTTGAGGGGTTATATGAAAAAGAGGCCAACTGGATCGGATATATGGAAAGTCATGATGAAGAGAGAATGGCTTATAAACAGAAAAAATGGGGAGTAACATATCTCAAAAACTCTCTTGAGAAATCAATAAATCAACTTTGCGTTAATACTGCTCTCTTTTTAT